>CAZHRI010000081.1:0-1507 GCA_964534725.1 uncultured Candidatus Saccharibacteria bacterium | reverse complement strand
GAGCGCTTCCATGGCATGGAAGAGGTGAGGAGTTCGAATCTCCTATGCTCCACCACCTTGAATACTCCTACGCCCTACTGAATTAAGTCGGGAAAGCTATGGCCCACAGCGCGCTGGGCCATTTTTCGTGCCCTTTCAGAAACTACAGTGTTCTGAGCCGGCTCCTGTAAGTCGCTAGTATCTTGGCCTAGGCGGTACCTCTCAAGGTGACGTTCACGTGCCGCCCAGATTCGACGAGACATTACAAATGCTCGCTCGCGCTGCTCCTCATCGGTCATTGACTCCTTCAGCAGCTCAATTGCCGACTTAACGAGACGTGACAGCTCGCGCGCACGGTGAGGCTTCTCGTTTGACTTTTTTTCACCGTATGCCATAGCTCCGCTGACGAGAAATCCTTCTCTATATCGAATGGTTTTAGGCTTAAGTGATATCATATATCCTTATTATACCACAGTTCATAACAATTAGCAACATTCACTCGTCTCTGGAGGTTATGTTCTTGTCTTTTCAGATTATTTGTGCTAAAGTAAACCATATAAGGGCTCGCGTTTAAAGCGAGTATATTTTTTGGAAAAAATACTATGAAAGACGCATCTCAAATTCGAAACATTGCTATCATTGCTCACGTTGACCACGGCAAGACGACCATGGTTGATGGACTACTCAAGCAATCACACACATTCCGTAGCAATCAAGCCGAGATGAGCCAAGAGCTTATTATGGACTCGGGCGATCAAGAGCACGAGCGTGGCATCACTATCACCGCAAAGCAGACATCCGTCTACTGGGGTGACTACAAAATCAACATCATCGACACCCCAGGACACGCCGACTTCTCAGGCGAGGTTGAGCGCACACTACAGATGGCTGACGGTGTCTTGCTGATCGTAGACGCCCAAGAAGGACCGATGCCACAGACCAAGTTCGTTTTGTCAAAAGCGCTAGAACTCGGCCTAAAGCCGGTAGTAGTTGTCAACAAAATCGACAAGCCATCTCGACGAATAGACGAGGTTATTGACGAAGTATCCGACTTGTTTCTTGAACTCGCTGTTGATGAAAGTCAGCTACACTACCCTGTTTACTACACTATCGGTCGTGAAGGCAAAGCCTGGAACGAGCTGCCAGACAACGCCGAAGAGCCGGCTGATCTGACACCAATCTTTGAAGCAATCATCAACGACATTCCAGCTCCAGCAGCAGACTCTAACGGCACACTTCAGCTGCTCGTTACCTCACTGCAGTATGACACCTTTTTGGGTAAGTATGCGATTGGTCGCATCACCAGGGGTAGCGTCAAGCGTGGACCAGTTACACTCATCAAGCGGGACGGCACTCAAGTTAGCTCGAAAATCGACAAGGTGTTTGGCTACCGCGGCCTAAATCGCGAAGAAATTGACGGCGCTACAGCCGGCGACATCGTCGCACTGGTCGGCATAGCGGATGCGCACATTGGTGAAACTATCGCGGACAAGGAGAATCCTGAAGCGCTACCGACTATCGACATCGA
>CAZHRI010000080.1:0-1708 GCA_964534725.1 uncultured Candidatus Saccharibacteria bacterium | reverse complement strand
CGCCACATCCGCGCAACCTAGATAGTATACCAAACAGTTTTACTGAAATAAACAGTGTGGGCCAACTTGCACGCTTATGGTAAAATGAGACTAATCTATGCAGAGAGGGAGGCTATGAGTAAAATCGCAACATATTTAAATGAGCATTTGATGGGTGAAGTCGTAAATAATGGCCAAGATCTTCAGGCAGCATCGACTGATCGCAGTCAGCTTTTACAAGAGCCCGAAATGATAGCTCATGTTGCAAGTACCAGCGATATTCGAAAGATTGCTCGTTTTTGCTGGCAGCTCGCCGAAAAGGGACATTCGCTCTCACTCACAGCTCGCGGCCATGGCAGCGATACTACGGGCGCGGCCGTTGGCGCTGGAATCGTCATTTCTCCGATAAAGTATATGCACCGAGTCATGGGGATTGATCCTCGGCTGAGGCTTGTCCATATGCAAGCCGGCGCTCCATACGACGGAGCAAACATGACGCTATCGACACACAAAGGCATGATGCTACCCAGTACATCTTTTACCGGCACAAGCGGTAGCCTCGGTGGAGCCATTGCATCTGGGTCTGCCGGGTATTTCAGTGCGAGGTACGGTACCGTCGGTCAGTCTGTGCAGCAGCTTGAGGTGGTCCTTGCGAACGGTGATGTGCTACAGACTGAACGCCTCGCAAAAAATAAGGTTAACGCAAAAAAAGGACTCCATACAATGGAGGGCGAAGTATACCGAAAAATTGATAATCTTATTACTGACAACCATGAGCTTATCCAGTCGCTTGCCAAAGGGCCTCGTCATGATACGGCTGGCTATCGTGGCATCGTTGATGTCAAGCGAAAAGATGGATCAATCGATCTCACTCCTCTGTTTGTCGGCTCGCAGGGTTCACTTGGTATTATTACTGAGGCAATTATGCGTAGTCAGTTTCAGCACCCAGACGCAGCGGTAGTTATCGCCGCGTATAGTGACTTTAGCGATGCTCAGGCGGCTGCCGATGTAGCTATGACTGCGAAGGCTGCCGCAGTTGAGTTGGTCGATGGGAGGCTTCTCCGTCGAGCTGCCTTGCAGGGCAAGAAGCGTGATTTTGCGCCAGAAGAAGCCTATACGGGAGGTATCGTCATTGCGATATTTGATGCATTCGCAGAGAGCGGTCGTCTACGACCTGCAAAGAAACTTGAAAAAGATCTCGTAAAGACGGGCAACGCAGTGAAGATTTCTCTTAAGCACTGCCATGTGACGGATCTCGCAGATATTCATTCGATCCTGGAAGTCGCTGCTCAGCCAAGCCAGCCAAATAACATCGTGCCAGGAGTGTTCTCAGGACTGTGGCTGCCGACGGTTCAGCTAGACAGCTTCCTAGGCGAGCTTCGCAAGATTGAAGTTGAGTATGCTTTGCCCTTACCGATATTCGCAGATATTTCAAGTGGCTTCCTCGACATATTGCCGGTACTTGATATGAAGAAGGTAAGCGACCGCCAGAAGCTCATCAAGGCATTGACGGCTATTTCGCAAATTGTCAGTAAGCAGGGCGGATCAATGTCTGGTCGTGGTGGTGATGGGCGGCTCAAGGCTGTGACTAGTCAGGCGTCATTTGACGACGAGGTGACCGAATTGTATCGTCAGATTAAAGAGATTTTTGACCCACACAACATCTTAAACCCTGGTGTTAAGCAGCCAATTTCCGCTAAGGACCTCGCCTCGCAAATCAACGCGTGGT
>CAZHRI010000079.1:0-1970 GCA_964534725.1 uncultured Candidatus Saccharibacteria bacterium | reverse complement strand
TGGCTGGTTGATGACAAGCCACTAGGCAATGAGCTAACCCAGAATGTACGGTTTATTCAGGCGCTCGTCGATGAAACAACATATCGAGAGCGAGATGAGACGGCGTGGCCGGCGATACGTACACTAGGCGAAGTGGTCAAAATATTGAAAAAAAGTCAATAGTGTGATATAGTTATAGATAGTGACCCAAAGGGTCTTATCTTTGTCATGAGTTCGAATAGATATTATTACACCGAAGAAGAGGTAAGCCCTGAGGGCAGGCGCGCTGTTTCTGGTTTGGCCCATGCAGCGCTGGTGGGGTATGCCTCTGCGCCAGGAGTGCGCGAGCGGCCGGACCTAGTCGAGCATGCAGAACGGTTAGTTGCCGAGGCAAGAGCAGTGGGCAACGGCAAATTCCCAGAAGACCTTTTTGCCGCAGCATGGATGCATGATCCTGGTGATCGGCTGTATAACGCCGAAAGCTCAAAACACAATCCGGTTCGAGCGGCAGCGGCAGCTGTGGCAATCTCGGATTTTCTCACGCATCCGAGCCTTCGCCAGGAGCGAGCGGATTATATCGTAAGTATGCTTGCCGATATGGTGAACACCGAACAGGCATCCGGCAAGCATCGCGTGGATATGGCCGAGGCTTCTACGAACGGTTCGAGTCGCGTAAGTGAAGATATCGTCAAGATGATGTCAGAGCACTATCAGGGTCCTATACCTCCAGAGGTATGGCGAAAGTTGCAGCCAATGTTGGATTTTTATCATATGCGTCAATTCACCAATAAAACGAATGTCGAGACGATACCAATAAAGGGCCTGGAGCTAGCCGACAACATGAGGCATCCATCTTCTCTGCGTGAGTCTGCTTGGTTTCAGGATTATCTTGAGGCGCAGTCCTTCTATGTGCCCCTGCTCGAGGTTGAGGCGTTTGACGGTGCTGGTGCAATTGTACGTAACGAAGCTCACAAGTTGAGCCTGGGTGGCCAAGGGCTATGGCAAGGCGAGCTGAAGGAGCGGGCCGAAGCGATGTCCGCTCGCCTCGACGCGATTGGTCCGCAAAAGTTTATAGAAAAAATATTTGGTACAGATGAGGGATCAGTTGCTATCCACCCTGCGATTAGTGTCAATGAGAAGACGAAAGCCTATCCGATGCATATCGGTGAATTTGCAATAGAACAGCGTGACGGTACATTAGTTGCGGGTAATTATCGGCTAAAGCTTGAAGGGACCTGGGCATATAAAAAGGACCATGATGGTGCAGAGCCGTCAGATCCGGTTGGGCTTACCATTATCTCGCACGACCTACAAAGCTCAGCGCAAGAGTTTGTTGATTTTCTTGAGCAACGATTACCACGTTTGCAGCTTCGTACCCCGCAGTCAAGCTCAAAACCTAAGAGGGAGGCGATATACATCCAAGGCTCGCGGCGATATGTCACGGCTATGCGCGAAGAGATGGCGCGAAGGGGTATGGATATGATACCGCACCAGATCGACGCCGAGTCAAAGCGGCAGGCCAAGCAGAGAGGATATAAGAAGTATGAAGTTGCGAAGATCTATTTTGAGATTGATGGGGGTGACGGCATCGAAGAGAAAATTCCCGCTGAGTTACAATTTGTGACCAAAGCTGAACGAAAGCGTGCAAGGACTGGTGAGGTTGCGCATGTACTCTATAAGTACCTCAGTCAATTTGAAGAACTTTCATCCGCCCAGGTGAGAAAAATAGTGGCATCTGCAAAGCAAGAGCTTAAAGAGGTGTATGGCAGAATGCGGCACGTAGATGCAAACAGTATGGAGGTGAATGAGCGTTCTATAGAGGCGCGAGACGGGTTCTATGAAAAACTAGAGTATTGGCTGGATCGTGCATTTGAAGAGGGTCAGCTATAGTATAATTAAACCCATGTCTATAATCTATTATACCGACGGCTCTGCGAGCCCAAATCCTGGCCCGGGCGGCTTTGCGGTTATTAAGAATTTAACACCACATA
>CAZHRI010000078.1:0-1990 GCA_964534725.1 uncultured Candidatus Saccharibacteria bacterium | reverse complement strand
TAGTAAAACGTAATGCAGACAGTGATAGAGTCAAGTGTTTATTCTCGTGAGCGCTTAACCCTGTTACTTTCTGCGACAAAGGAGGACATTATATGTCTATAGTAAACCCCCATGGTAAAGAGGTTGTCTCGATTACCAAGGATTTTTGCGGTAAGCCGCTCACACTTGAGATTAACCGTGTTGGTTTTCGAACTACTGCCAGCGTCCTGGTGACGTACGGTGACACCGTAGTACTCGGTACGGCGATGGTCGGCTCTCGACCAGTGCAGCTCGACTACTTTCCGCTCAGCATCGACTACGAAGAGAAGTTCTATGCAGCTGGCAAAATTAGCGGTAGCCGCTTCATCAAGCGCGAAGGTCGTCCAAGCGATGAAGCGATTCTTATTGGTCGCCTGATTGACCGACCAATTCGCCCACTGTTTCCAAAGGGCTATCGCCAGGAAGTCCAGGTGGTTGCGAGTGTACTGTCAATGGACCCGAGTTTTCGCCCAGACAGCGTAGCAATGATTGCTGCGAGCGCGGCACTCAGCCTGACCGGAACACCATTTGACGGTCCAGTGGCTGGCATTCGTATTGGTCGAGTGAACGGTGAGTTCAAGGCCTTTCTTAGTCCGGAAGAGCGCGCCCAGAGCGATCTTGACTTGGTCGTTGCTGGTATCGAGTCTGGCATCACGATGGTTGAGGCTGGCGCAAACGAAGTAAGCGAAGAAATTATCGGTGAAGCACTAGAGTGGGCGTACAAAGCCTACCAGCCAGCGATTGAGCTACAGAAAGAACTAGTCGCAATGGTACAGCCAGCGGCACAGGAGTATGAACTGGTCCTGCCAAACGATGATATCCAGGAAGAAGTCGACCGTTGGGTTGATGGTAAATTTGGCTCAGACATCCGTAAAGATTATCCAGAGCGCAATAACGTTGTCAACGAGATCCGTTGGGCGTTTCATGCCGCTATGCTCGAAAAGTTTGGTGAAGACCGCTACAAAGAGATTCGTGACGAGTATGATGAGGCATTCACGATGGCCCTACATAAAGACGTGCGCCGTGGTATCGTCGAGGACAATCTTCGACCAGACGGTCGTCGACTTGATGAAATCCGTGTGCTGAGTTCAGAGGTTGGCATCTTGCCGCGCACCCATGGCTCAAGCATCTTTACCCGTGGCGTTACCCAGGGTATGAATATCGTCACGCTCGCACCGCTTAGCTACTCCCAGATGGTTGACACTATGGAGGTCAACGATGGCGAGCGCCGCTACATGCACCACTACAACGCACCCGGCTTTACCGTCGGTGAAGTTCGTCGGTTGAGTGGTCCGGGTCGACGCGAGATTGGCCACGGCTTCTTGGCAGAACGAGCAGTTATGCCAGTTCTACCGACTGAAGAAGAATTCCCGTATGCTATTCGTAGCGTCACCGAGATCATGAGCCAGAACGGCTCAACTTCAATGGCTGCAACCTGTTCAAGCGTACTTGCGCTAATGGACGCCGGCGTACCAATAAAGCGACCAGTATCTGGTATCGCTATGGGTCTGATGATGGATGGCGATACACCATACATTCTCCACGACATCGCTGATGCTGAAGACTTCGCAGGCGACATGGACTTTAAGGTGACGGGTACCGAAAAGGGTATCACGGCAATTCAGATGGACATGAAGCTGCATGGTTTGCCAGTTTCTATACTGAAGCAGGCAATCGAAGGCTCTAAGGCTGGACGGGCACACATTCTTCAACATATGATTGACACACTTGCTGAGCCTCGAGCGGCGCTTAGCCCCTACGCACCGCGTATCGAAAAGATTAAAATCAATCCTGAAAAGATTGGTGCAGTTATCGGTAAGGGTGGTGAGGTAATCAATAAGATCACTGCTGAAACTGGTGCCGAGATCGACATCAAGGAAGACGGATTAATCACGGTTGCGGCAGCCGACGGAGCAAAAATCCAGCAGGCACTAGACTGGATCAAGAGCCTGACTGAAGAGCCAGAAGTCGG
>CAZHRI010000077.1:0-2028 GCA_964534725.1 uncultured Candidatus Saccharibacteria bacterium | reverse complement strand
AGGCAGGCAATTTCCGTGGCGGTTGAGTCTGATCCGATGATGAACAGCGACTTTGGTGGGCGAGTCAAATTAAGGATGGTTTTTGGCGTATGGTATGGAGTCTCAGCGATGCCTGGAATGTCGGGTATTTGCCACTCTGACCCAGTGGCGATGAGGAATTTCTTGGCAGACAGGTGTCGACGATTGACGCTTATTTCATTTGGACTGAGAAAGTGGGCCGCACCGCTAAAAGCACTGATACCTTGCTTTTCGTAGTAGCGACGATTGCCGGCTGCGCCGGTGCGCTTGATGGCGGTGTCGCGCCAAGAAAGAAGCGAGGGGTAGTTGTAGCCAATTGTGCTGGTTCGAAGGCCGAACGTGGCGCTTTGCTTGGCGGTGTCGTAGATGTGAGCGGCGTGGAGCATGGAGCCGAGCGGTATTTCGCCCCAGTTTGGTGATTCGCCACCGAATTCATCTTTCTCGATGATCGCTACGCGCTTACCAGATCGAGCTGCAATAGAGGCCGCCGGACTACCGCCAGCGCCACTGCCGATAACGATGATGTCATAGTCAAATGTTGGTTTTTGTGCCATGTTGCCCCCTATAGTACCGTTAGTTGTTGTCTGTAGAGATATGCCGCCTCTGGATGCTGTTTCTCAAGTATGTCAGCGCCGATTCGCCTAATGTCATCACTGGTGATTTCTTGTCGGTGACTACTCCATCTGAGTACGCCGTCGCAGACCGACTTGGCGATTTCTTCTGCCTGGCCCTCTGGCGTACGGAGACTGAGGCAGGTAGCAATAACGCTATGGCGTAGTTTATCGGAGTTAAAAGCTTCAGTTGGCCGCTTGCCTCGGGCCTTGACGACATCGACGCGAGCAGGCATTAAAACGCTCCGTAGAGACTAATGCCGAGCAGGCGGTCTACAAAGATATAAGAAGCGAGGATGATCAGGCTACCGCCACCAGCAAACTGCAAAAAGCGTTTATTCTTCTCACGCCAGGCCTGTAGCGTGCTGATGCGGTGGCCGCCGCCAACCATTACGAATACGATGACAACGGAAATCAGTGAAAGTATCGTGTAAACAGCTATTCCTGCCAGCTGCCACCACATGGTAGGCAGCATAACAATCGCGAGCGCTGCGCTGAGTATCGGTGCAGCAATAAAGACAAGCTCTGCAATCACGCTCACCATGCCGAGGCCAAAGGCTTCCGTGCTATTTTTTGTCGCCTTAGTGCGTCCATTGAGGTAGTGCGCGAGGCTACGAGGTAGCCAAAGGGCAGTTCCTGCACCACGACGATAGTAAAATGCCCAGGTTGCGATTCCGAGGCCGGCCAGTAGTCCACACACGATGGCGGCAATGAGCTGCTCGGCAGACTGCGAGTGATTGATAAATAGAGATAGGTAATACACGGCGGTTGATACAAGCAGGGCTGTGAGCACAAAGATGCCCGTGATGAAACTATTCATCAGCTGCAATACCTTGCGGTGGGCAGTTTTTCGCCCCAATGAGTGGCCACTCAGCAGTGTCAGTACGCTCACGCTCAGCTGAAAACTGGCATGGATTAGTGCTGCAAAGATGATGATGGCGAATGAAGAGATGATTACAGGGGTCATGTTTATTTATAATTTCCTCTCTACCAGTGTACCATAAGCACTATATGCGAGCAATCTGCTGTTACGAGCGCTGTGACGCATTGCATTTTCGTTGTGATTGACGTGCTATAATGATGAGTACAACCATAATGGACGGAGGGTTTATATGGACGAAGAGCAACAGACTACCGAAGTGCGAACAACAGAGGTGCAAGATGGGGCAACAAATGTGCAGCGTCAAACTGTCGCCGAGACTCGAGCGAGTAGTGGTGCGGTTGTAGCGCAGCGAGTCGTCTGGTATATCGCTGGGTTTATTATCACTTTCTTGGCGTTACGCATTATACTGCTACTGCTGGGGGCAAATCAGGGTAATGTATTTGTCGACTTGGTTTATGCAATCGGCGGATTCTTCGCCGCACCGTTTACGGGTATATTTGGCCAGCCAACCTTTGG
>CAZHRI010000076.1:0-2100 GCA_964534725.1 uncultured Candidatus Saccharibacteria bacterium | reverse complement strand
ATCACTCCATCCATGTCAACATCAAACTCGTCATCAGAATTCTTAAAGCCAACCAGCTCACGCCGAGCCTTAACGCTCATGCGCGGAAAGTCTTCACGAGAACCGTCTGACCACTTAAATACAATGTCCTTAAAACCAGGAAACTGCTTCGTTTGCTTTATATATGCCTTGAGATCGTCCATCTCGCCGCCAACTGTGCCGTTAAGACCGTGCTGGCTCACTAAGATTCGTCCACGCAAATTCAACCCATCACATAGTGTTTTTTGCCACAACTTAACAGCTTCCGGATCTTTGATCGGGGTAAACTTATAATAAAGCAAAATCTTCTGCATATGAGGTAAATTATACTGTTATTTGACATTTCTTGCAATATTTGATATAATTATAAGATAGAGTGTTTACACTTACACCTTTCTCGTATACAATCATACAAGCTACGAGCAGGACACAAGGCCTGCTCCTCTAAACAGCCCATGTTCTCCCCTAAGGAGAACCACTGAAACAAATTAACATACAGCAGGGAGGACATTTCGTTGTCGCTACAAACTCAAAAAAATACCTTACGCCTCTTCTGGCGTGTGTCTAAAAAATACCCATGGCGCAGAAATCTATCCATCATATTTGCTATATCAAACTTTTTGATCGGCATGTTTGTCATCCCGATAGTGATCGCGAGTTTCCTCGATCTTGTCCAGTCCAACAGCCTGAATGACTCTCGAGTCTGGACACTACTAGTTATGTACGCTATCGCTCAATTGTGGGCAGAGGTCATTGGCTGGCGCGTAGTCATCTTTCTAATGTGGACGTTCCAAACAGCAATGCAGCGCGACCTCTCGGTAGAAGTATTTGAAAAACTATCCAATCAGACGATGTTTTTTCACTCAAACAAGTTTGGCGGTTCGCTTGTGAGCCAGAGTAATAAACTTACTGGCGCGATTGAACGCTTCTGGGATACCATCACCTGGTCGGTTCTGCCTGTCGTCATATCGGTTGTTGGCTCGGTGAGTATCTTGTGGTTCATCTACTGGCCATACGCACTATTCTTAGCGCTACTGTCGATAACTTTTGGTGTAGCGGTGTACTTTGGCTCAAAGCACATGGCAATACTCAATGCCGAAGAGGCAAAAGCCAGCACAAAAGTAAGCGGCAGACTGGCAGACATCGTCTCAAATATCCTGGCCGTGAAGTCATCGAGTGCCGAACAACGCGAGCTAGATGGATTCTCAGGAGCCGTCAACGAATGGCGCGGCAGATCGCTCAATCTCATGAAGCACTTTCTTGGTACCAGTACCATCTACTCATCGATCACTGCAGTCGTACGCGTCGGCGCACTTGTATTCGCTATCATCGCTGCTCAGCAAGATGTCGTATCTGTCGCGTCAATATACCTTCTCGTGACATATACGGCAACCGTTGCTCACAACCTCTGGAATATGAACGGCATTATGCGTACTTACAACCGAGTTATTGGCGACTCACACGAAATGACCGAGATACTCACCGCCGACACGACTATCAAAGACCGTTCCGACAAGCATATATCTATTCGCTCGGGTCATGTCTTGATTGACAACATCACCTTTACCCACGACGAGGGTCAAGGCAATATTATGTTCGATGGCTTTTCGCTCAACATTAAGCCGGGCGAAAAGGTTGGCCTGGTTGGCAGCTCCGGGTCGGGCAAATCAACCTTGACCAAGCTAATTCTGCGACTCGCGGACATCGACGCCGGTAGCATAGCGATCGACGGGCAAAACATTGCCGATTATACACAATCAAGCTTACGCCAAGCCATAGCCTACGTCCCGCAAGAGCCGCTGTTATTTCACCGTAGCGTACTAGAAAATATTTCGTACGCACGGCCAGATGCAAGTCGCCGAGACATTGAAACAGCTGCAAAAAAGGCCGGTGCGCACGACTTCATCATAAAGCTCAAAGAGGGCTACGATACGATGGTCGGCGAGCGAGGCGTTAAATTGTCCGGCGGACAGCGTCAGCGTATCGCAATCGCCCGGGCTATCCTTAAAGATGCACCACTCCTTATTCTCGATGAAGCGACCTCGGCACTCGACTCAGAGAGCGAAAAATTAATCCAACAGT
>CAZHRI010000075.1:0-2229 GCA_964534725.1 uncultured Candidatus Saccharibacteria bacterium | reverse complement strand
CAAGCGAAGTCCAGTTGACGCTATTTGATGGAATCACAAGTGAGCAGCTGGATGAAGCGGTGATTCATGCAGCACTTCAAAATGTGAAGGACGATCCGGACTTTGACAAGATAGCCGCACGGTTGCTACTCAAAACTATCTATAAAAAAGTTCTTGGCGCCTATGAAACAGCTGAGGACCTTAAGAAGCTTCACGAGCAGAAGTTTCCTGTGTACCTCAAATCAGCTACAGATATGGGTCTGCTTGATCGACGCATGAGTGATAGTAAAGTGTTTGACCTGAAGAAGCTAGCTAAGGCGCTCAAGCCAGAGAAAGACGACCTGTCCAAATATCTCGGAGTGATCACTAACAAAAACCGCTACGCCTTGCGCCAAGGTTCAGGCGAGCCGATTGAGGTGCCGCAGTTTACTCACATGCGCATTGCTATGGGTATGAGCTATCACGCCGAAAATCCGACCGAGGCGGCACTCGATTTTTACGAGCACATGTCAAACCTCGACTACGTACCGGGCGGCTCGACACGAGTTAATGCCGGTGGCTCACATCCCCAGCTGTCAAATTGTTTCTTGATTAATGTCGATGACGACATGGAGTCAATCATGAAAGCAGTTCGCGACACGGCCTTTATCGCTAAGGGTACGGGTGGGATTGGTATGGGCTTTTCAAAGCTTCGTGCGGCCGGCAGTCCGGTTAAGAGCACCAACACAGAAAGTACCGGACCAGTTCCGTTTATGAAGATGGTCGACACGGCACTATTTGCAGTTTCGCGAAAAGGTAAAAAAGCCGGTGCGGCTGCACTCTATATGGAGAACTGGCATCTCAACTTCCCGCAGTTTATTGATCTGCGGCAGAACTCTGGTGACCCGTATCTCCGTACTCGGTTTGCCAATACTGCTGTGTTTATCTCTGATGAATTCATGAAGCGTGTCGAAAAGGACGAGGATTGGTACCTGTTTGATCCGGCAGAGGTGATGGACCTCACCGAGCTGTACGGTGCCGAGTTCTCAAAGCGCTATAAAGAGTATGTGAAGCTGGCCGAAGCGGGTAAGCTGCGCAAGTTCGATAAAGTTCCTGCACGCCAGCAGTTCCGCGCTATCCTGATTTCACTACAGGCAACGAGCCACCCATGGCTCACCTGGAAAGACACCATAAACGTTCGCGCGCTTAATAACAACACCGGTACCATCCACTTGAGCAATCTCTGCACAGAAATTACGCTGCCGCAGGATAATAACAATATTGCAGTTTGTAACCTGGTTAGCATTAACTTGTCGGCACATCTTACGGATGATAAAACATGGGACTGGGACCGCCTGGCAGCTAGCTCGCGCAGCGCCATTAGGCAGCTCGATAACCTGGTTGATATTACCAGCCTTCCAGTGCCCGAAGCGCTGCATGCCAACAGCCAAACGCGCGCACTTGGACTGGGTATCATGGGCTTTACCGATGTGCTAGAAAAGCTGCACTTGAGCTACGATTCAGAAGAGGCGTTTGAGCTGATTGACCAGCTTACCGAGCACATTAGTTATCACGCGATTGATGAGTCGGCTGAGCTTGCGAAGACGCTCGGCAGCTATCCGGCATTCAAGGGTAGTGGTTGGAGCAAGGGCATTTTGCCGATTGACACCGTTGATACGCTCGCGACCGATCGCAAAGTAAAGGTCAACGTCAATCGTACGGCTCGCCTAGACTGGGAAGCGCTTCGGGCCAAAGTGAAAAAAGGCATGCGCAATGCCACGCTAATGGCAATCGCCCCAACAGCCAACATCGGCCATATCGCCGGTACTACGCCAGGTATTGACCCGCAGTTTGCACAAATCTTTAGTCGCTCGACACTTAACGGCAAATTCCTCGAAGTTAACGCCAACCTTGTGCGTGACCTCAAAGAACTAGACCTGTGGGAGTCACTCAAAGAAGAGGTGTTTGCAAACCAGGGCGATATCCAAACTATCGATGAGATACCACAGGAGCTCAAAGACGTCTATAAGACCAGCTTCCAGCTCAGTCCGTACTCGTTCATTGAAGTTGCCGCTCGGGCACAGAAGTGGGTAGACCAGGCGATTAGCCGAAATATGTACCTAGAGACCCGCAATATCGATGAGTATGTAGAGATTTATAGTGAAGCGTGGCGACGAGGATTGAAGACGACGTACTACTTGCACGTCAAGCCACGACATCAGTCGGAGCAGACGACAGTTTCGATAGAAAAGACTGCACAAACTAAAATTA
>CAZHRI010000074.1:0-2296 GCA_964534725.1 uncultured Candidatus Saccharibacteria bacterium | reverse complement strand
AACTCGAGATAATGCTTGCTGGCAATCTCGTAGTTTTTACCAATGTCTTCGTGGTCTGTCTGAATGATAGCGTCAACCGGGAGTCGTGTCAGGGCAGAGCTGAGTGACGAGGCTCTGAGACTGTGAAGATCGGTGGGAATGAACTCTTTGCGGGCGATGATACCAGTGATGCGAAAACCAGAGTTCTGATGAGCGGCGATGAATGCCGCGAGCGACCTGGTTAGATGAGAGTTGCCGATAAGTAGAACATTCTGCACACCCAGTCCCTTGGTTAATAGCCACATGCGTAGGATATTGGCACCGATGCGTAGGATTAACATAATGCCGAAGCTGATGCCGGCCGCATAGACAGCAACCAGCTTTGCGGGGAAGAGTGGCGTGTTGGTAAAGAAGCTAAAGCTGATCATAATCATGATGCCAAATACTGCTGCGAGGAGCAGTCGTCCAAACTCACGCAGCGGATGCGTATAGACAGCCTTGTCATATAGCCCAAAGAAGTAGAACATGATAATCCAGAGCGGTAGAAGTGTGAGTATTGAGGTGATAAACTCGATTGCACCAATAGAAATGGTGAAGGGCCTCGGGTCAAGCGAGATGCGTAGAACGTAGGCTACAGTGAAGGCAGCGATGAGCGCTAGACAGTCGAGAGCTATCAGGAAAATACGGAAGATTATGTGATGGTTTTTCCTCATGATTCTTTCGGTAAATTATACAAGAAAACACCGATCCATGCAAAACAGTGGACGACGTTAATGAAGCTGCCGAAGAACCAGAACTGTATGAGAATGGCAAGGCTAAGAAGTAGGGCTAATTGTCCGAATGGCTGATCGACGTGGCGATACGCCCGCCAGAGAACGAGTACAGTGAGCACAACTAACGGCAGCAGTCCAACAATGCCAAGGCTGCTAAGGAGCAGGATGTAAAAAATATAGACAGTTTGGTCGGTCGGTACCGGGTGGACGAGTTCGCGCTGGATATAGCTGCCGAGATTGCCCAACCCGGTACCGAACAATACTGTTCGTGGCGAGTCTGCCCAGGCCTCTATTGCGATATCTGCGGCGTCTAAGCGCTCCTCGGAAGAAGCCTCTACGTACCCTTCGGGTGTAAACGGCTCCTGGTTGCCTGTAATCGGTGTTGGCGCTGGTTTGGTTGTTTTTTGTGGAATCGAAACGAGACCGAGTGAAAGCTGGTCAACCATGCTCACTGTTGTGTTGTAGGTGATGTGCGGGGTGTCGGCGAAGCGAATGGTGGCAGAGCCAACAAGGAGGGCGAAGCCGACCAATACACCCACTACAGCGACTAATATTGGAGCGAGGAGCGGTCTAACTGATAGTTTTTTGATGATTCTGACAGCGGTAAGTAAAACTATCGCACCGGCAATTGCCGCAAAAGCACCCCGCGAAAACGTGAGCGTAATCGCTAGCGAGCTAAAGAATAAGCTAGAATTGGCAAGACGTCGATTGTCGCGAAAAATCATCGCCACAAACATTGCCGGAAGTAATGCACTAGCCATAAACTGAGGCTCGGCGGCGAGTCCGTTGATGCGTGCAAAGCCAAAGACGTTTGGTTTACAGCCACTGCATAACGTGCCAAAGGCAGTCGGGTCGACACTAGCAAGTACGAGCTGAATAAGCGCAACGATGCCAAAAAGTATTCCGCTCCACAGCCCCGCCGTGAAGAGCGTGCGTCGCTGGCTCTTATCGAGAGAGGTGAATGTGAGCCCGGCACAGAGACCGATAATCAGCACAGCGATGAGCGCCGTGCTATACATTGCGGTTCGAGCGAGGGTCAGCGAGGCCATCAGGCCAACGAGTAGAGCAAGAGTGAGCGGTAAGATGATGATGAGTGAAGACGGTTGACGTAGTAGGTCCCAGCCTCGACGAGCAAGAGGTAGGCAGCTCGCGACAAATGACAGCATGAGTATTTGATAAAAACCAAGCCGGAAAGACGGAAAATCAAGGATAGGGAGGGAGATCGAAGGGTGTAGCGCCATTGCTCCACCAAATAGCACGGCGATGAGTAACCAGAGTCGAATAGTCGAGAGTGACGGCAGGTTCATAGTGAGTCTAGTGTAGCATCTGCTTAAGGCGCGGCACAATCAAGCCGAGTAAAACATGTCAATATGTTGACATACCGGTGGCAGTATACGCTATATATAGCGTGTTCTCCTTTGTTCGCCCGTGTTACAATGATGGCATGAAGAATGACGCTATTGACCGCGTAAAACTCCCTAAACCACCCCGAAAAAATACTGGCACTATTCTGTTCATCATCATCGGTGGCGCAATATTGGCAT
>CAZHRI010000073.1:0-2360 GCA_964534725.1 uncultured Candidatus Saccharibacteria bacterium | reverse complement strand
GCGCGCAGCTTACCGTTGACCTGCACGATAATCGTCATCATGTCGCTCTGTATCAACGCATCATCCCATTTTGGCCAGTGGTCACGATGAATCGTGCCCTTGTGGCCTAATTGATGCCAGAGCTCTTCGGTAATATGCGGCGCAAATGGTGCCAGTATCTGTAGCAAGCTCTCAATCGCGAACTGCCATGCGCTACTTGCCTGTACTCCGCTGGCTTCCTTTGCTTTGTATAGCCCGTTGACCAGCTCCATCATCGCAGCAACCGCAGTGTTGAACTTTTCATCCTCGATATCACTAGTTACTTTTTTAATAGTAACGTGAGCTAGGCGCAATATTTCAGCGTCTCCCTCGTCTGATTCGTTTTGCTCAGCTTCGAGAAACTCTTGAGCTAAATTCCATACACGGTTCAAGAAGCGATATGTACCAGGCACCCCCCTAGTATCCCATGGAGCATCCATGTCATAGGGGGCGATAAACATCTCGTACACACGCAGCGCATCAGCGCCATAGCCCGAGTCCATAATCTCCATCGGGTCAATCACATTACCCTTTGACTTAGACATTTTCTGTCCATCAGGCGCCATGATGTAGGCGTTGTACATCATTCGCTTGAATGGCTCTGGCGTAGGCACGAGACCAAGCTTGTAGAAAAATCGCATCCAAAATCGACTGTAGAGCAGGTGCGCGACCGCATGATCCGCCCCATTGTAGTAGTTCGCAGGCATCCACTGTGCAGCGAGCTCTGGATCCCATGCCTGCTCAGTATTGAACGGGTCGATATAGCGAAGGAAGTACCAGCTTGAACAGGCGTATCCATCGAGCGTGTCAGTTTCGCGCCTGCCCTCGACCCATACCTCACCCGCGGGCTTTGGTTGAGTAATATCCGCTGTTTCGCCGGTTTCAACATTCACCCATACACGAACCCAATCTTCTACTTCAGCTAGTACCGATGTGTGACCCCCTGTTGGCTTAAAGTCTTCGACCTCAGGAAGAATAACCGGCAGACAGCTCTCGTGCACCGCAATCGGCGCTCGACCCTCGACATGAACCATTGGTATCGGCGCACCCCAGTAGCGCTGACGTGAAATCAACCAGTCACGCATCTTGTAGGTGGTCTGAGCCCGGCCAGTGCCCTGCTCTTCGAGCCACGCCACGATTTGCTCACGCGCGTCTTCACTGCGCTCGCCGTTAAAGGCACCACTATTAACCAATTCGCCCTCGCCGCTGTACGCTTCGGTATCTTCATCGTCATCTGGTCGTTCAACTACTTGGATGATCGGCAAATCAAACGTCTTCGCAAACTCATTATCTCGCTCGTCATGGGCTGGCACGGCCATAACTGCCCCGGTACCATATCCACCCAGGACATAGTCGGCTACCCACACTGGCACCTTCTCGCCGTTGACAGGGTTGATGGCATAGCGCCCTGTGAATATACCTGTTTTCTGTTTATTTTCTTGGCGCTCGAGTTCGGATTTCTTTGAAGCGGCCTCGACATAACGGTCGACTGCTTCTTTTTGCTCGGGACTGGTTAACGACGGAACAAGCGGATTTTCTGGTGCGAGCGCGACAAAACTTGCACCAAAGAGCGTATCGGGCCGAGTGGTGAATACCTTAATAATCTCATCTGACTCATCGACAGAAAATTCTACCTCTGCTCCGACTGACCGACCAATCCAGTTCTTCTGCATCGTCTTGACCATATCGGTCCAGTCCAGGGCGTCTGTCGCCTCAAGTATCTCATCTGCGTAGGCGGTAATACGGAAAAACCACTGCTTTAGGTTGCGCTTAACCACCTGATTGCCGCAGCGCCAACATTTACCACCCTCGACTTGCTCATTCGCAAGCACCGTGTTGTCAGTTTCGCACCACCACTGGGGTTGCTCTTTTTGATAGGCCAAGTCGTGCTCGTACAGCTTGGTAAAAATCCACTGCGTCCACTTGTAGTACTGTGGATCGGCCGTAGAAATCTCCTTCGACCAGTCATAGCTAAACCCAAGACGCTTAAGCTGACGGATAAAATTCGCCTTCGCGTCGTCATGCGCCTCGCGAGGCTTCTTGCCTACCTTTATCGCATAATTCTCCACCGGAAGCCCGAAGCTATCCCAGCCGATAGGGTTATAGGCGTTATAGCCTTGTTGGCGCTTGGCTCGAACTTTAATGTCGGCAAACTGAAAAGTTCGCCCATGCCCAATGTGAATTCCGGCGCCAGTAATGCCAGGAAGCATACTTAATCCGTAATATTTTGGTCGTTTCGTGTCATAAATGT
The DNA here is from genome assembly GCA_964534725.1 of uncultured Candidatus Saccharibacteria bacterium. Lineage (GTDB taxonomy): Bacteria > Patescibacteriota > Saccharimonadia > Saccharimonadales > Saccharimonadaceae > Nanosynbacter. The sequence continues at coordinate 91 of CAZHRI010000073.1, read as the reverse complement.
CGACTGCATAGGTGCCATTACGCTCCCATGCGTCTTGCCACTTCTGCTCAATTTCTTTCGGATTATAGCGCTTCATATCAGTGGTAGTATA
>CAZHRI010000072.1:0-2384 GCA_964534725.1 uncultured Candidatus Saccharibacteria bacterium | reverse complement strand
TCTCTCCAGTTCTCCCCAATACTCACGTCAACCCGAAGCTTAATCGGTAGCTCTGGGGCAATTGCCTCCATTTCACTTTTGAGTAGCTGGCTGACTTTATCGGCATCCTCAGGGTCACATTCAACTAAGATTGAGTCATGGACTTGTAAAACCTGTTCGCCCAAGCCTTCCAGCTTATCCTCGAGTCGGATCATTGCCAGCTTCATCAAGTCGGCCTCGGTGCCCTGGATCGGCATGTTTGCTGCTGCTCGTTCAGCGCCTTGTCGAACAATAAAGTTAGACGAATGGATGTCGGGTGTTGGCCGACGCCGACCGTAGTACGTTTCAACATATCCATCGGTCCGGGCTTTCTCGAGCGTTGCATCTATGTACTGACGGATTGGCGCACGCATAGCAAAATAGTGATCGATGAATTTCTTCGCCTCCGAAAAACTCATGTGGGCTGCAGCCGCGAGTCCATGCGGGCTCATGCCATACAGCACCCCAAAGTTGATCACCTTCGCTGCTCGTCGCTGGTCTTTGGTTACCTCTTCAAGTGAAATACCATACACCTCGGCCGCAGTCTTGGTATGAATGTCGACACCGCTGTTAAAGTCATCGATAAGCTCCTGGTCTCCTGCGAGCACGGCTGCAAGACGCAACTCGAACTGTGAGTAGTCAGCACCGACAAAAACCTTGCCTTCGCGCGGAATAAACGCCTGGCGAATTCGCCTGCCCATTTCAGTTCGCACCGGTATGTTCTGCAGGTTTGGATTGGTGCTGCTCAGCCTACCCGTACTCGCAACGTCTTGATTAAACGTAGTATGCAAGAGCCCGTGCTCGTCAACCAGTTTCGGTAGTGATTCAACGTAGGTATTGCTTAGCTTCGCCAACTCCCGGTAGCGTTCAATCAGTTCAATGATTGGGTGTTGACCCTTGAGCTTATCGAGCTCCTTCTGCCCCGTTGAGTAGCTTGTCTTACCCTTCTTTATACCAGCCGTTGGGAGTTGAAGTTTTGTAAATAACACCTCAGACAGTTGGCCGGGGCTGGCCGGATTAAACTCATACCCCGCCATTGTATACATTTGTTGTTCGATACTTCGAAGCTCGTCGTCAAGCTCCTTGCCCATGATTTTAAGCAATTCTCGGTCCAGTCGCATACCACGTTGTTCTACCCGAAAAAGCGGATAGATAACCGGAAAATCAAACTCTTGGGCGATTGTACGTAGCTTTTGATCTTCCGCGAAGAGTGCTTTTTGCTGGGTGTATACACTCAGCAGTCGATACATTATAAGCGCGGGATCTTCACCCTCGCCTCCATCTGCAGCTAGTGCTTCAAGCGATCGATCACGCCGCAGTGGATTAATCAAAAATGCCGCCTGACGGATATCGTGTACCTGTGAAAATCGTACCGACACACCCAGCTGATCGAGCCGATGATATAGCGCTTTGACGTCATATGCCACAACCACACCCTGCTCAAGCGCGCGCCACATCGTTGTCGGCACATCAGTCACTGCAAGGGTATACGCTATATCTGGTGTAGACGCTATATATAGCGTAGGCTCTGCCGACATGTCAATATGTAGACATGTTTCTGGGTCGAACACCATATCTAGCGGTAGCGGCCTAATCTCAGGAAGAGCAATATCCGATACGGCCTGAGCCGTTTCGGAGGTGTTTTCTGTCATATTTTTTGGCAAGCGTGCAACCAGCGAGTGAAACTCCAGCCGTTTTAAGATATCGGCCACTCGCGCAAAGTCACAGTCATTCACATCAGCCACATCCCAGTCGAGCTCTAGTGGTATGTCAAACCACAGCTGCGCGACCTGCTTAGTTAGATATGCCGATTCTTTGCCGGCCGCGAGCTTCTTACCGGCTGCACCGGTTATCTGTTCGATATGCGCATATACCCCATCGAGATCGTCGTACTGCTGCAGTAATTTCACCGCTGTCTTCTGCCCTACGCCAGGCACTCCCGGTAAATTATCGCTCGAGTCACCCATTAGCGACTTTAGGTCAAGAAACTGCGAGGTCTTAATGCCATACTTTGCCTCAAAGTGCTCCGGCGTAAACTCTTCAATGTTGCTCAGGCCGTTCTTCATTGCAAACAACTTGGTCAGCGGCGAGATAATCTGCAAGGCATCAAGATCAGAAGTAATGAGGCATGTCTCGATACCTTTTGCCTCGGCCTGACGAGCAAACGTCGCCAAGATATCATCCGCCTCATAGTCGTCAATCTCATACATCGGCCAACCAAACGCATCAAGGAGCTCGTGAAGGATTGGAATTTGCTCATAAAAATCAGCCGGTGCCGGCTTACGCCCCGCCTTGTATTCTGGATAAATTTCTCGCCTTTTGCGGATGTTAGTCTTGGGTTTGTCCCACGCAACTGCCACGTAGTC
>CAZHRI010000071.1:0-2439 GCA_964534725.1 uncultured Candidatus Saccharibacteria bacterium | reverse complement strand
GACGTCGGTAAAGGTAATCACACCGCCACGCTGCACACCTCGCTCTGCGAGTAACTCCGTCATGCGAATCTCGATATCCTCCATGATATTTTGATCTTTCGCGTATAGCTCCAGTGTCGTGATATATGTCTCCAGCTCTTTTTTCGCCGTCGTTTCGATGTCGTATGATATTTTGGCTATATGCACACGGGTGATTTCTTTCATTTCGTAGCTCCTTTCTCGAGCGCGATTAGTGTCGAGTTCAATGTTGCAATATGGTCCTGCATATGGCGCACTACCGCCATACCATAGCTCGTAAGGCGGTAGTACTTGCGCGGCGGCCCCTGTTCACTCTCCTGCCACTCATGCTCAAGGAGACCATCTTTATGCAACCTACCAAGCAAAGGATATATAGTTCCTTCGACCACAACTAATTCGGCTTCACGAAGACGAATAATTATGTCACTGGTGTATTTGGCCGACTCGCCACAAATCAGCAGTACACAGTACGCTAAAAACCCCTTGCGTAGCTGGGTCGCCAACTGTTCGGCATAGACTCGTGCCTGCCCGCCAACAGTCTCGTCGCCCTCAAGCACACCGTCCATGTCGCTATCAACTGAATGCTTCATGCGAACTCCTATATTTTTTATACTACTATTTTCGTACATAGTTCTATGTTATACAAGGTAGCTTATAAAGTCAAGTCTCTTTCCGGTACTTCGCGTCGCAACAGGTTCACGCCCTGATGGACTACTTATAGGCTTCAACGTGCGCGATGAACGCGTCGACGTAGCGCTGGAGAAACTCCCGCGACTCTTCTACCACCACCCCGCTCTCATCAAGTGCGGTCGTGCCGTTAAGGTAAACTTCGGGTTGACCGAGTAATTTCGCTTCAAGATATACCATCACACCCCTGAGGTGTCCCTGGGCCTGCGAAGTACCGAGCGGGCCGGACGAGGCGCCGACGATGCCGGCTGGCTTGCCCTTGAATGAGTTGTCACCCCACGGCCGAGACGCCCAGTCAATTGCATTTTTCATGACCGCAGTCGTCATTCTGTTGTATTCCGGACTCACCAAAAGTACCCCATCCGCCGCTTCGATCACGTCCTTAAGCTCCCTGGCTTCTTGCGGAAACTCAGACTCTAACTCGTAATTAAATAGCGGCAGGTCCATCCTACCGTACATAATCTCCACATGCTCCGGCATCAACGACTCGAGATTATTCGCAAGCTTTTTATTAATGGAATCTCGGCTGAGACTGCCTACAAGTACTGCGATTTTTGTCATATTTCCTCCGTTATGCCTTGGTTTTTTTGCGAACTTTTCGTTCAATTCGCTGCGCAATTTTTTGTCGTAATTCGTCGTCTTCAATAATCCCCGCCTCGGTGAGCGCTTCGGCCACATCGCGCGACAGTGCATAGTCTTGGCCGATTTTTCGCTTGATCGATTCGTTGTCCTTATTAATATCCTTCAAGTCCTGAATAGCCGCTCGCATATCCCGAGCTATGCGGCGCATCGCCCTTGTTTGGTGGATGCTAGCGATGGCGCCAAGTATCGCCAACGTGACAGCAACCACACTAACGCTGAACGCCGTTAGCTCAAATATTGCAAGCTCAGCCGACTCAGCCTGGCTCAGGAGGAAAATGACGCCAATAAGCGCCGCGAAACCAATTATCACCAACAGGGCGTAAAGAATCTTTTCGGCCCGCACTGACATCATCAGGCGTCAAACCTCACGTCAGGGTAGATCTCTTTAGTCGTCTCGTCAACCTCATTACGCAGCTGCGGGAACGGCACACCTTCACGGGCTGTCACACCTTCAAGACTCCAAAAGACACGCTCACTATAGCCCAGCCCACACGCGGGCGGCATGCCATATTCAAGCGCTTCGACAAAGTCAATGTCGAGCATCTGCGCCTCGTCATCTCCGGCATCACGCATTGACTGCTGCTCAACAAAGCGGTTGAATTGATCGAGCGGATCGTTCAGCTCACTATAGGCTTTACACATTTCACTGCCACCAAACACCAGGTTAAATTGCTCGCTTAGCCGAGAATCTTGCTCACTCACCTTAGCCAGTGGCTGCATGAACACCGGTATGTCCACCAGGAATGCAGGACCGGCGAGAGTCTTGCGGTACTTCTTCCACAGCTTGTCGAGACTGCGAATACGATTATCGACTCTCTCTACCTCAAGCCCATGCTCGCGAAGCCTCGCCTGAATATCCTCAATCGGCGACTCGAATACATCAATGTCATACTGCTCTTTTATGATGTCAATAAAACTTATGCGCCCAAACGGCTCGTCATCCGCACCAAAATCAACCTGCTGATTGTTTGCCAGCGTAAACTGTCTGGTGCCCCAGGTGTGATCAACGATATAGCGAATCATCCGCTCGGTCAGCGCCATGCCTTTCTGCCAGTCAGCATATGCCCAGTACCACTCCATGGCATTGTGCTC
>CAZHRI010000070.1:0-2471 GCA_964534725.1 uncultured Candidatus Saccharibacteria bacterium | reverse complement strand
TACAGCGTGCATTAACGAGCGTCGAGATGCTCGACAAGGTTCGTAACAGGGCTAAGGATCTATCGGGCGGACAAAAGCAGCGCCTGGCAATAGCCAGGGCCATTGCCAACGAACCAAAGATTATTTTTGCTGACGAGCCAACCGGCAATCTCGACAGCGTAACTGGTGGCCTGGTTGAGGACATGCTGTTTGGATATAACCGTGAACAGGGCGTGACGCTGATTATTGTGACGCACGACCCTGAGCTTGCGGCAAAATGCGATATATTGGTGCAAATTAAGGACGGTACAATTGAGTCGGTTGAGCAAAAGCAATCCAGGACGGAGGCGGCGCAGTGAAATTAGCGGACACAGTTCGCCGAGCAGGGCGGAGTCTGCGACAAGCAAAGGCCCGGACACTGCTGACGAGTCTTGCGATTGGTGTGGGCGCATTTACTATTACACTCGCACTTGCCGCTGGCGAAGGCGGGCGACAGTACGCAAGCGATATCATTAGCAGCAATACTGACGTGCGAGAGCTGTATGTGCAACCAAAAACAGATGAGGGTGCATTTGATCCCACGAAGCCGCAGGAGTATGCTGAAGGCCCAGCAATATCATACGGCGGAGGGTTTTCGCTCCAGATGCTTTCGGGCGAGGATATTGATACATTGAGCGACATCGAGCACGTGAACCAGGTGACGCCAATCTATAACGCTTCAGCAAAATATATTACTCGAGAGGGGCAGAAGAAGTACCAGGCAGGTATTGAGCCCCAAAACGACGCTATCAAAGAAGATGTCCTAGCCGGAAAAATAACCGACCTCGATACGTCGGGTGTGATACTACCAAATTCGTTCGCTGAATCGCTTGGGTTTAACGAACCAAACGCAGCAATCGGTCAAACAATAGATATTGTGCTAGAAAATACAGTTACTGGCGAGGAGAGGACATTTACTAAGTCGGTCGTAGCTGTCGTCAAAAGCTCAATTCTGTCAGTTGGTAACTCAGGGCTCAGTGTAAAGGTCGATCAAGAGGCGGTGGCACAGATGTATGAATTTGCGCAAGCTGGAACGCCGCTTGCAGATGCGTTCCTGGGCGCTATTGTCATGGTTGACGACGAGGCAAATGCCGAGAGCCTAAAAGAGGCAATTATTGAAAAAGGCTACGACGCACAAACAGCAGAAGACTTGATGGGCTTTTTGTTCCAGTTCATTAACGTGCTAATGGGCATACTCATTGGATTTGGTGCGCTGGCGGTCCTTACTTCGGTTTTCGGTATCATAAATACCCAGTACATCTCGGTACTTGAGCGAACGCAGCAAATAGGGTTAATGAAAGCGCTCGGCATGCGTCAGCGTGATGTTGGTCGTCTGTTTAAGCTCGAAGCGGCCTGGATTGGCTTCTTGGGTGGCGCACTCGGTTCGGGTCTCGCGCTTTTAGCCGGCACCTTAGCTAATCCATGGATTTCTGAGACGCTGTCACTGGGTGAGTCACATCTTCTGATTTTTCAGCCTCTTTCTATAGCAATAGTCGTCGTAGGGCTAATGCTGGTGGCAATTGTGTCGGGCATATTGCCCGCGCGCAAGGCGGCCAAACTTGATCCGATTGAGGCGCTGAGGACAGAGTAGTATGGCGTGGTGGCAGGCTATTATTCTCGGTATTATCGAAGGTGTCACTGAATTTTTACCGGTGTCCTCGACAGGCCACTTGACCATTGCGGAGAAGCTGATGGGTATGCAACTGGACGACCCAAGTATCGTCGCATTTACAGTGATTATTCAAATAGGCGCCATTGCGGCGGCAGTCATGTATTTTTGGTCAGACATTTGGCGCGTCGTGAGTGTGTGGTGGCAGGGGTTGTGGAGTAAACAGAAGCGCAAAAAGTTTGACTATGTGTATGGCTGGGCAATTATTCTCGGTTCCGTGCCAATTGCAGTTGTCGGACTGACGTTTAAGGACGAGATCGAGACTGTGCTACGTAGTCTGTGGTTTGTGGCGGCTGGTTTGATTGGCTGGAGTATCGTCTTGTGGCTCGCTGATCGCTACGGGAGGGGGCAGCGCAGAGAAGAGGCGACCACTTGGAAGGACACACTGGCTATCGGTATTGTGCAGTGTCTGTCATTAATTCCGGGCATTAGTCGCTCGGGCGCAACGATTTCAGCCGGACTTTTTAGGGGCTTTGATCGAGTGTCGGCAACAAAGCTGAGCTTTTTTCTTGGCATACCTGCGCTGGTAGCAGCCGGAATCTTTCAAGCCGTAACTCAATACTCGTATATTAGCGATGGAGTTGGCTGGGCCAACACGATTATTGCGATGATCGTCTCGTTTGCGGTTGGGTATGTGACAATTGCGTGGCTGCTCAAGTTCGTGGCGAGCAATAACTTTTCGTTATTCATCTGGTATCGTATTGGCCTGGGCGCGCTTTTGATTGTGCTGCTGCTGAGCAATACTATTGCTGCGGTCTGATTGTCGCCTCGTCGGTGAATCGAT
>CAZHRI010000069.1:0-2499 GCA_964534725.1 uncultured Candidatus Saccharibacteria bacterium | reverse complement strand
CTAATGCTTATTATATATCGAGGTCATCGAGTTCTGCAAGCTCTTTTCGAGCGTTATCTGCAAAGCTTGAGCTGTTATCCACAGGCTCATCTGTTGAACTATCCACAGCGGACTCGTTATCTGTTACAGATTCGCCTTGAGGCTCCTGCCGTGCACCTGTATATCCATCATTATTGACGATTTTCAGGTTGTAACGCGCATCATTTTTCGTACCAAGCGCTCGGAGCAAGGTGCGCAGACTTTGCGCCGTACCGCCACGCTTTCCGATGACTCTTCCGAGATCTTCTGGATTAACAGTAAGCGTCAAAAGCACGCCCTTTTCGTCGATTAGCCGCTCAACAACGACATCATCTGGATGCTCCACGAGTGATTTAACTACATACTCTACAAATTGCTGGTCAATCGTTGACATTCTGCCCCTCCTCCTGAAGTTTGCTGTGTCCCTAGTATAACATAGGCATTTTTATATCGACAAACCCCGCATCATCTGAGCGACAAGAGGTCTAGCTCTTCGCTTCGTAGGCAGTTAGCGCCGCACGAGCTGCCTCTTGCTGCGCGACCTGCTTGCTCGGGCCGCTACCTTCACCCATCATCGTTTCACCGACAAACACCCCGAGCGTAAACACCTTGTCGTGGTCTGGCCCTTCTTCATGCAGCACTTTGTATACTGGTGTCTGACCATCAATACGCTGCGACACCTCTTGGAGGTGAGACTTCGGATCACGCCAACTGCCTGCCTTAAGAATATCCTCAAGTTTGACAATGATATTCTCGTCGATAAATCGCTTAGCTTCGTCGTAGCCAAACTCAAGGTAAATCGCACCTGTGACTGCTTCAAACGCGTTCGCAAGAATCTGTAGCCTCGCTCGGTCTGAGCCATTCTTCTCCCCTTTACTCATCCGAATTAGCGAGTCATAACCTAGAAGCTCCCCAGCCGCACCGATGCTTTCCGTGCGTACCAGCGACGCTCGCCAACTTGTCAAAATACCCTCTGGTTCTGCAAAATTCGCATAAAGATACTCTGTCACAACTAGCTCAAGTACAGCGTCTCCAAGAAATTCCAACCGCTCGTTGTGCTCTTTAGCTGATTTTTTATGCTCATTGACATAGCTGCGATGGGTAAGTGCCGTCACAAGTACATCAATATTCTTAAACTCGAGCCCTAAACGTTCTTTTGCAAATTCGCGGTAAGGAGTAAGGTCCATTCCACTCATATCGTGTGTCTCCGCTTACTGTTTATAAATTTTCCTGCCTAATGCGCTTCATCGCCAACATGATAAGCTTGCCGATATCTTCATATTCTACTTCATCGAGCGCATCATGAAACGAAAACCACTGGAGTCCGTTCATCCACTCTTCTTTCTGGAGTGGTTCGTGCGGATCAAGCGCCTTAACGAGATAAACCTGCGTGCTCATCAGGACCAGCTTTTCAATGCGCCGATAACGGAAGTTGACCTTGCCGAGCCAGCCATGCACTTCAACCTTCTTGAGCCCAGTCTCTTCGCCGATTTCGCGCTTTGCAGTAACCTGTGCTGTCTCACCCGGCTCAATATGACCCTTTGGGATAGTCCAGCGATCCCTGGCATCCTGATACAACAGAAATTCAACCTGGCCTTCGTCATTGCGACGAAAAACCACACCGCCAGCGGTCGGTTCGCGAACTATTTCTTGAATTGACGGCTTTTTGCGTCCAAAATACTTCTTAACTGAGTGTAGATTCGGTGTCTTGACCATCGGCTTCCTCCACGAGCGTTCGATAGGCGGTGCCAAGCACTCCATTAACGAACTTCCCCGAGTTATCCGAACCGAACGCTTTAGCAAGTTCAACCGCTTCATTGATGGCAACCTTGTGCGGCACCTTATCGGTAGAAAAGAGTAGCTCAAACAAGCCGAGTCGCAGCACCGCCCGATCGATACGCGAAATTTGCTCAATCGGCCACTCTGGCGCTAGAGGCGTCAATTGACCATCCAGCTCGGACTGCTTGGCCAGCACGCCCTGAACGAGTCGCTCAATGAATGAAATATCGTCAATTGACGTTTTATACCTTTCGAGGTTTCGCTTCAGAATCTCTGAAGCGTCTGCCCACTTGTCCTCTACCTGCACACGAAATTCATATTCGTATAGTGTCTGAAGAGCAATCATTCGGCCTAAGTGACGATTTGATGCCATAGTGCTAAAAGTTCGATTCGTTGTTGATTAGTTAGCGCTTTTTCCAGTTTCGCGCTTTGTTGTCTTGACCTTCACAGGTGATGAACCGTTAACGCGACGCGCCAACTTGAGCACCAAATGGCTACGACGAAGTCCTGTCTTGCGTGGACTCGTATGTTTTTTCGGTTGTGCCATACAAAATATCTCCTTTTTTTGAGTTTATAGTAACACTTGGTACTCATTATAGCCTTTTTAGGCATTTTTCTCAAGATGTAAAGTACGCAAATTATCACAGAGTATTGACTTTTTAACTCGCTTGTGGTATTATCTGAAGTATAGGGATGCCTATA
>CAZHRI010000068.1:0-2603 GCA_964534725.1 uncultured Candidatus Saccharibacteria bacterium | reverse complement strand
GTGTCTACGATTATTTACGTTTTACGCAGTCGCTATCTCTGCGTAATAATCAACCAATCGGCCGATTAACAGGTTATATTATAGCACACTGCATACAGTGCATGAATGACTTAGTCGGTTATCTCTAGCAGGCGTTTGCCGATAGGCGGGCCATTTCGTTTGACAAATTCCACGAGGTTATTCAGGCTTGTTTGGGCCACTTCATCCATCTCTTCACCGCTCATCAGGCTAATTAGGCCGCGTGAGAGGTGTAGCGTGCTGTTGTATCGGTTCATGGGTATATAGAGTATTTTTTTCGATGACTCAAGGTTATGTAGGGATGTTTTTATCTGTACTGGTATGGTGTAGCACGTCTCGCCGTCTCGTAGATAGACCCATGCATCAACCTTTTGCTGGAGGTCTTCATGGACGAGCGACTGAACTGCTGCGATGTCAGGGTCGTATGTTGCATTCAGTGCGGCCAGAAAGGTTTGTTCGCTGATCATGCCAGCATAATCAGTCCTATCCTGCTTGATGTCGGTTTGGCGCTGCTTTTCCAGAAGGTCTTCGAGGATACCGGTGTGTGTTCCCGCAAGGTGCTGGGTTGACTCACTACGCTGTTCTTTTGTTGAGTCGACATCATGGAAAGCTCTTGGCACAAAAATCATTTCCTCAAGAGTCGCGACTGCGGAAGTAAGCCTGTAGATGTGCTGAGGTCGCAGGATGCGATTTTGATTTGCTTTGGAGATAACTTCCAGGGCCACCTCTTGTCGTTCGTTTATTTGCTGAGATATATCTACGTCAAGCGTGGGTTTATGCAGTAACTGGTCTGTCCAGTAGTCGAGACGAGTAAGATGCTCGAGTGCAATATTGCCGTTTCGTTGGGCAGACTCGAAAATACCCCTACTGGGGTATGTGAGATGAGGTGCACCAAGGTCTGGGCGTGATTTTGCCTCGATAGCCATCTTCTAATTATATCACAAATACAAGTTTAATGCAAATTCATTGCATGCCTCGCACTAGATAGACATCAAATACACTGTACCGATGCCACCCGCGATAAGTAGATATATGGCGGTCGGAATGAGTAGTTTGCGCATAATAATTCCCTCTCTGTGCGTCAGGCCGACCACGGTACTGACCGAGACAACATTATGAATGGCGATGGCGTTGCCAGCAGTTGCCCCAACGAGCTGTAGTGCCAGAACGATCAGAAAAGGCAACCCGGTATCGAGAGCGATACTATACTGAACGGGCGCCATAGTGAGCGTTGAGACGGTGGCGCTGCCGGCGATCAGTGCTCCGATGGCGCCGAGTAGCGGTGCCGCAGTGAGCCAGAACGACTCAAAGCTTGCCGCGAGCGCTTGAGCGATGTAGAGCGGCATAGAAGCAAGTTCAGAAGAGTTGATACCTGAATTGGCAAACGTTTGCACCATGATGAGCGTTGGAATGAGTGCGCAGAGCGCGAGAGCAGTTGATTTTAGGGCATCTCGAGCTGCGAAACGAATCGTCTTGGCTGGTCGTTTAATAATTAAGGCAGCGACGATTGCGCCGACGATCAGGATGACACCCGGCGAATACAAGATGCTCCAGCTTGATGATATCGACTCAAAGCCGAGGATACGGTACCAACTTGCATCAAGTGTCGAGTTGAGAAAGTGTGTGACCGGGTCTATTAAACGTGTCGCAAGGAGTAGTAGAATTGCGGCGATATACGGAAACCACGCTTTCCATAGCGGAATATGTGCGGCACTGTGAGAAATTTCTTCGACTGTATGGTCGGGATTTGCATGGTGACGCCAGATGGCACGAGGCGTCATCCAGCCATACTTGGCGGTGACGGCAGCAACGATGAGGCTGGTGGCTCCAGCAAGGATTGAAGTGAGCTCTGGCCCGATAAATCGAACATAAATTATGGCGGCACAGGCATGAACCAGACCGATGAAGAGTGCCCACGGAGCAATTTCAATGAGTGATTTGAACTTCTGGCGCCGAGACTGATGGCCAAAGCTAAAGATTAGCGTCGCAACGAGACCTAGTGACAGTAACGGTGCGATTACTAGGTCAAAGAGCGTAATCTGCGCGCCCACCAGCTCGACAAGCTCTCGTGAATATATCGGTACGTTCTCAAGCCCGACCGTCAGCGGCATGGCGACGGCGCCAAATGTGCAGGCCATCGTATCTCCCAGCAGTGCCAGCACGGCGGCGGCCAGTGGCCGAAAACCCAAGATGATCAGCAGCGGTGCGGCGATAACGGCAGGCGTGCCAAACCCGGACATCCCCTCAAGCAGTGCGATAAATGAGAATGCAACAACTACCGTTTGAATGCGCATATCGGGCGAAATAGCGTGCAGACCTAGTTTGATCCGGTCCATTGCCCCCGTGCCCTGCATGGTTTTTACCAGCATGATGGCGCCAAAAAGCACCAGGCCGATAGTCAGTGCTCGATGAGCACCTTGCAAACTTGAGGCGATGATAGCAAGTGGAGCCATCTGCCAACCAACTAAGGCAACGACAATGACTACAATGGCGCTTATGATCATGGTTGTGCGTGCCGGCAAACGAAATAGCATCAGTAGGACGAGCGGCAAGATTATCGCCAAAAGCGCAAGCAGTAAGAACAT
>CAZHRI010000067.1:0-2753 GCA_964534725.1 uncultured Candidatus Saccharibacteria bacterium | reverse complement strand
CTTGCTGCAGTACACCGAGCTGTTTATGCCAGTCGCTGAGCTCGATGGTCGAAAGATCTTTGCCATCGAGAAGTACGCGACCCGCACATGGCTCATATAGCCCAAGTAGGAGTTTGATAAGCGTGGATTTACCAGCCCCATTTTCGCCCACTAATGCAACGTGTTGACCTTTTTTGATACGCAGTGAAACGTCATGAAGTACGGTCTGCTCGGTGTGTGGGTAGGTGAAGGATATAGACTCGAGTTCAATCGAAGCTGGAGCTTTGTAGAGTTTTTGTTTTCGCAAGGCCTGCGCCGGTAGCGACATAAACTCATTATAATCAAATAAATTAGCGATATCCTCGTCGATTGAGCTAAGCTGGGAGACAAAGGATCGAACGCCGCCAAGCGAGCGAGATGTGATCTGCTGTACGTAGAGAAATTGCCCGATCGGCTGAGCCTGAGCAATGATCTGCAGGGTTGTGTGGATGAGTGCTGCGACTTCAGCGAGCGCCTCAAGTATATCTGAGCCAAGCTGGGCCGGGATAAACATGCGGTCGAACTCGATACGCTTCTTTTCATCTCTGTCTCGTAGCCTCATGCGCATATCGAGCAGGTGGCGCGCGAGACCGTATAGCCTGAGTTCTGCGATGTGTTCAATACGCAACATATTATATTCGATCATGTCTTTTTGACGGCGCGTCTCGACGTTCGTGTTCCAGTGTTCGATCCGCTTTCGAGAAAGCTTGAGCTGAATGATGATGCCTGGGATGATCGCAATGACGAGGATAAGCCCTAGCCACCAGCTCACAAGTATTAAGGCCACAAGTCCCGCGGTCATTTGAATGACTGCTGAGACGATCGAGGCGAGTGAGTCAAATACATATCCAAAAAAGCGTGCAAATCTACCCGCTTTATCGAAAAGGTCCGCCGTTTGCTTGTCGTCATAGCGCCAGTAGTCAATCGATAAAAATTGCTCATACAGCTGGTCGCTGATTGCTGCGTCAATTTTATAGCGAACAAACTGATTAATATATTGTTCGAGACTCGACCAAGCCATCATACCTACGCCTAAGAGAGCGGTCACTGCTACATAGGTAAGGGCGCGGGATCCAGCGGTATCATCTCCAGCATACGCTTCGGCGAGAGCGGTGGTGGTCAGTGCAGCGAAATAGGCGGTGACTATCGGCAGTACCGAGGTGATTATAGTGCCAATTAGCTTGATAAACACAGCAATAGGAGAGGCGTGATAGGTAATTTTCGCCACTTTTGCGAGACCTGTGAGTCGTTCTTTGACGGATAGTTTTCGCTTGTCTTTGCTCATTATCTAAATAGTAGCACGATACTCTTAATTATTATAGCATGAAAGGTAAAAAGAGTCAATATAGAGTAGTGGCAGTTTACGGCTAGATATTTATTTCTATTCGTGGTGTAATGGCAGGAATGGAATACCTCAAACAGCTCGTCGATACCTATCAACCAAATGAAGAAACTGTTGCCCTCGTGCAGCGCTCACGACTCGTGCTGCTCGCGGGCATCTCTGGCGCCGGCAAGGATACTGTAAAGCGTGCACTCGTAGACAGCAATCTGCTCTTTCATGACATTGTCTCGCATACAACCCGTCAACCACGCCGCAACAACAATAAGCTTGAGGTGGATGGTGTTGATTATCATTTCATAGACCAACAGACTGCATTGTCGATGCTTGAGCAGCGAACTTTTGTCGAGGCAAAGTTTGTTCATGGTACGGTCTATGGCACTTCGGCAGCAGAGATACAGCACGCCTGCGACGCCCAGAGGGTTGCTATCACGGATATTGATGTGCAGGGTGTGGCAGAGTTTAAAAAAATTGCACCAGATTCTATTTCAATCTTCATTGTGCCGCCAGCGTATGATGTCTGGCTTGAACGACTTAAGAGTCGTTACGCTACGCACGAAGAGTTTGAGGCTGAGTGGCCAAAGCGCCGCACGAGCTCCATCGCCGAACTCACTCATGCACTTGAAGTTCCATACTATCACTTCATTATTAACGATGATCTTGAGCGAGCGGTTCGCGTCACGAATGACATTGCAATGCGTGAAGATGTATTTTACGAAAAAGACATAGAGGCGCGCCTACGAGCGGAGCAGCTGCTCAAGCAAATTGAGCAATCATAGGCTATCATATAATTTAGCACTCGCTTGTCACGAGTGCTAGTCACGTGTTACAATGGCGCTATGACCGAACGACAGATCGCTATATTGGAAGCAATCATTGAGCAGTATGCTGAGGTGGCAGTGCCGGTGGGTAGCGTGACACTCGCCAAGCTATTTGGCGTGTCTTCGGCGACAGTTCGCTCAGAGATGGCACGGCTCGAAGAGCTCGGCCTGATTGCTCAGCCGCATACGAGTGCCGGACGAGTACCAACCGATAAGGGGTACCGTTTGTATGTCAACCGATTGACAGAGAATGAGCATGTGTCGTCTACTAACGAGCCACGTCTCATCGATCGTAGTGCGAGAGCGATTGATGCGAGGGTGCAGACGCATCTCAACCAGGCTGATCGAGCAATTCGCAGCGCGGTTGATAGTCTGGTTGAGTTGACGAGAAACATGGGACTAGCCACGATCGGTGACGAACTCTACCTGAGTGGTATGGGTAATCTCTTTTCACATCCAGAATTTGCAGACGGTGTACATGTTCAGGCAGTAGCTCGGTTGATTGATAATCTCGAACCATGGCTACGCGAGGTGGCACCAAATGAGCCGCTCAACGTCTATATCGGTAGCGAAAA
>CAZHRI010000066.1:0-2782 GCA_964534725.1 uncultured Candidatus Saccharibacteria bacterium | reverse complement strand
TTCAAGCCGGCCGATGAATTAGCCCAGTACCAAATCATGCGCGAGCTTTTCGACGCACTCGACTGGCAGCACCCACTCGCCACAAAAAATGGCGAAGACTATGTCTATCTGTCTGACATTACGTCGATGATTTCCGAGTTCAAAAAGAGCGGTCTTACACCCGACGAACTACGCACAATTGTTAACGATAACAAAGCGGTGCTCGAAGAGCTATCAGCGGATGTGACCGACATATTTGCAAATAAAATCTCAAAGAGCACGATCGAAGCGTTCGCGCCGCTTGCGGAGAAAGCTGCGTCACTCCAGGAGTCTACTCTCCCGGCCGGAATATCTTCCTACGCAAGCGTTCTTGCGCTGTCTATCGTTCATGCGCTCCAAGAGGCAGTTGCACTTGGTAAAACCACGCCGATTACCGCCTGGAAAAAAGCCTGGTGCAAGCAAGATGCGCAGAAAAACCATCAACTCAAAGATGTGTTTTATGTCGAGAAAATGCTTGCCGCCATCGACCTCTACGAACAGTACACCCAGGCACTCCATGCGGCCAGCCTGTATGACTATGACGACATGGTGCTCAATGTCATTCAAGCGGTCGAAGCACATACTGACCTTGCCGCCAACTTGCAAGAGCAGTTCCAATACATCATGGTTGATGAGTTCCAGGACACCAACCTTGCGCAGCTAAGGCTGCTATTTAACCTTACTGACAACGAGTCGCCTAATATCATGGCGGTGGGGGATGACGACCAGGCTATCTTTAGTTTTCAGGGTGCAGACATCGGCAACATTCAACGTTTTCGCGAGCGTTTCAATAGTCCGCGAATCATTGTTCTTGTCGACAATTATCGCTCAGCACCCGACGTCCTCTCTGCTGCCCGAAGTGTCATCACCCAGGGCGTCGACCGACTCGAGAATACCGTTCCAGATCTGTCCAAAGAGCTGACAGCATGGTTCGATGACGACGCAGCCGAGGTGTCGCTCCATGAATACGTCTCGCCTGATAGTGAACGCGCAGCACTTGCGCAAAATATCGCCACGCTCGTGCGCTCTGGCGTGTCTGCCGAGTCGGTTGCCGTCATCGCCAGGCAGCATAACGAACTCATTGAGCTGCTACCATACCTCGCCAAAGAGGGAGTACTAGTTAATTACGAGCGTCGCGATAATGCGCTGGAGCACGAGGTCGTGACGCTCCTTGAGAAACTTGCTCGAGTGATTATCGCTTCGGCAACTGCCGACCACGACACCGCCAACTCACTCTTGCCTGAGCTTATTGCGCATCCGGCTTTTGGGTTTTCATCTCATGACATATGGAGCCTCAGTCTCGATGCATGGCGCAACCGCAATCTATGGCTCGAAGCCATGCAAACCCAACCTGTATTTAAGCCATTTGCCGAATGGCTGATTCACCAGAGTATGACGGCCGGACAGCAGCCCTTTGAACAACAAATTGATATCCTACTAGGTGTACCGAGCACAAGTGTGGACGCAAGCGAGAGCGACAACTACACATCAGCGCTGTATGGATACTTCTTCAGTCAGGAACGGCTGGCCGCACAACCTGACGCCTATCTAGATGCGCTTGAAGCGCTACGAACTATACGCGACCAGATCCGTGACCATTACGACCAACAAGAGCCCACACTCCATGACTTTTTATCACTCATCGATCTCTATCGACAGCTCGGCACTCGACTGACCGTCGTCCGCAGCAGGGCAGACCGACAAGTTGGTCACGTCAACCTCATGACTGCGCACAAATCAAAAGGCCTTGAGTTTGACCACGTCTTTATTGCCGGCGCAATTGACAACAAGTGGGGCGAGAAAGTTCGCTCACGCTCGCGTAATATTCCGTACCCAGCAAACCTCCCACTCGAGCCGCTTGGCAGCAGCTACGATGAGCGTATTCGACTCTTCTTTGTCGCTATGACGCGTGCGAAAAAAACGCTAACTATTAGCTTTGCCTCACATGATGCTGCCGGTAAACCAACGCTTGTCGCAAGCTTCCTCAGTCAGCACGAAGTTGTGCAGCATCCTGCTGAAAATGACATTAGGACGATCACTGCTATCATTGAAACAGACTGGCGTGGCACTCTCACTCGACCGATCACTCAAGATTTACGCAGCCTACTCGCATCTCAGCTCGAAACCTACAAACTCTCAAGCACACACCTCAATAACTTTATTGATGTCTCGGATGGTGGGCCACAAAACCTCCTTCTCACCAATCTCCTCCGGTTTCCCCAGAGTAAATCACCACACGCCGGGTACGGTACTGCCATGCACACAGCCTTACAGCATGCACACAATGCGGTTCGTGTCGACGGCGTATTGCCAGAGCGTGACACCATACTCGATGACTTTACCACCCAGCTGACCTCCCAGCATCTTCTTGCTGACGACTTTGAAATGTTTAATGAGCGCGGCCGACAGGCGCTTGAGACGTACCTCCAGGCTAAATCAGATAGCTTTACCTCCAGTCAGATGACCGAGCTGAGCTTTGCCGGCCAGGGCGTAGTCATCGGCGACGCCAGACTAACTGGTAGCCTCGACCTCGTCGACATAGACCCAGAAAACAAGACAATCCGCGTCACCGACTACAAAACGGGCAAGCCATCGCGCGACTGGAAAGGCAAGACCGACTACGAGAAAATAAAGCTGCACAAATATCGTCAACAACTAATGTTCTATCAGCTGCTTGCCGAACACTCACGCGACTACGCAAGTTATACCTTTACTGGCGGGGTGTTGCAATTTGTCGAACCAGAGCAGGGTACTGGAGAAATAT
>CAZHRI010000065.1:0-2864 GCA_964534725.1 uncultured Candidatus Saccharibacteria bacterium | reverse complement strand
AGTGCGGCGTATCGGAGAAAGTAGGCGGGAGCTCGTTCACGTCCCTTTCGGAGTGGAGGGGCGAACAAAGTGAGCGACCCCTCAGCGCCCAATTGACAAATTGCACTTAAAATGCTACAATGAAACTATGAATAACTCAAAACAAAAAAATGATTGAACAATTCCCGGCAACTAATAAATACCAGCAACGTCTTGAATCTGCACAGCAAATTGCCGATTACGATGATTTGAGCGATGATTCAAAAGCGGTGATTGCACAGCTTGCGCATGACAAGAATCTTGATAGCCTAGGCTTTAACGAGGTATTAAATGCGGAACTGATTGCACATAGGCGAGAGCTCGGAAATTCTGCGTTAGCCCGTGCTGTCGAACAGCCACAGCCTACTGTCGAACAGTCGCGTAGTTTGCCGAGAACATTTGAAGAGGCATATACTCATCAGAATACTTACGAAGATTCCTTGTTGAGATCTGATGTATCGGAGAATAACCCTGATGATATCGAGTTTTACTCATCTGACGCTTTGCGAGAGCATATGGTACGGCTGCACAGCCTGACGGATAAATATCGCCAGCAGTATGGTCGCGGCAACGCAGTGGCTGAAAATAAGCTCGCAATCCGTAACAATGGTGGTCCTTGGGTGGAACACTTTTCGTTGGCGCTGGCTAAAGAAAAGTCTACAGTCGACGAGGCTTCATCTAGAATATATTTGAACCCGAAGCTGCAAGATAGCTTCAGTATTTACCAAGAGATATTCTTGGAAGCAAATAGGCGAGGCTTGCGTTTCCAATCAAAAATCTTCGATCCTAGTTGGTATAGGTCTAAGAGTATAGATCAGACTGTCGAAGACTCTCGCGGAACGAGATGGACGAGACGTGACCCTATCGTGTTCTACCCCTTTGAGGAGAGTAAGGACGAGCTTTTGGCTATTGTTAATGATACGTATGAAAAGCACGCCGATAGTTTTATGGGGCGAGAAACGGGTAGTATACCGACCCCCTTGGCTCCTGGGCTGGCAGTTGGCGATAACGTGACGTCTAGAGATGCGAATGGCATTAAAGAATCTTTGACCACGCACCGAGGTAACGTGTTTGACAGGATGCCGAGCGGGCTAACCATTCAGCAGCGTCGGCAATATCTTATTGATAATCATATTAATCCGGACAACATAGCATTTAATGCTCAGCTGGTTAGAGCGCGTCACTGATAATGACGAGGTCGGAGGTTCAAATCCCTCATCGCCCACCAAATAAAGAACGCCGAAAGGTGTTTTTTTATTTGGTAACTTTGAGTCCGCGCGAGCGGGACTATTGATTGCATCTTTGTAGCATATAGCATTGCTGTGTCTTGTGTTCGATACGCGCCTGTCAGCACCAAGCAGGCGTCGTATGGTATACTTAGTACTTAGTAATGTACAAGTCTGTTGTTAAACCTTTTTTATTTTTATTTTCGCCTGATGCTGTCCATAATACGATAGTGAGAACAGGGAGGGTCGTTCAGGGTCTTGCACCGGTTCGTTGGCTGTTGCGTAAATTGTGGCGTCGCGACCATGATATGCTCAGACAAAGTCTACTTGGTATCGATTTTATCAATCCAGTGGGCCTATCGGCGGGTTTTGATAAGAATATCGAACTTACACCGCTAATGGAGTCGGTTGGCTTTGGTTTTGAGACAGGAGGGTCTGTAACACTTACGCCGCGAAAGGGAAACGATCGTCCATGGTTTTTTCGTCTACCGAAGACTGAGTCAATAGTGGTGCACGCGGGCTTGGCGAACCAGGGAATCATTAGCATATCAAAGTCAATTCGTCGGAATAAGAGACATGCCAAGAAGATGCCTCTTTTTGTCTCTGTGGCAGTTGTGGCAAAGACGCCAAGGGAGACTAACCAGGATGCAATAATTGATGCAAGAAATACAACGTTGTGTATATTGCAACGCCAGCTCGCAAAAGCCATAGAAATCAATATCTCTTGCCCTAATGCAGGAGATAGTCAGCCGTTTACTCAGCCAGAGCTACTGGATGAGCTACTGGATGAGCTGGACACGCTCGAGCGAAGCGTGCCCATGTTTATCAAGATGCCACAAGTATCAAGTCTGAAGCATTTTGATGCGCTGCTGAGTGTCATCGTAAGGCATGACGTTCAAGGCATCACAATTGCTAACTTGGTGAAGGACCGAGCTTCAGTCAAAGTCGCAGACGATTTGCCAAAAGATGTGCGCGGTGGTCTGAGCGGCGCCCCAACAAGGCAGCGCAGCACTGCCATGGTTCGTTACGCGTACAAGAAGTATGGTCAGAAATTGAAGATCATCGGTGTAGGTGGCATCTTCAGCGCAGAGCATGCCTATGAGAAAATTCGGGCAGGTGCGAGCCTGGTGGCACTGGTAACGGGTGTGATTTTTGAAGGACCACAGGTAGTCGGACAGATTAATAAGGGGCTGGTCGAACTGTTAGAGCGAGATGGATTTGCTACTGTAACAGAGGCGATTGGCGCAGATCACCAAAATCGAGGATAAATTTCTCGAAAAACTCTTGCAAAAGGCGCCGCCGTTGTGTATAGTTGGTTATTAGTTACGCGAATGTTCTACGGAACCTCTGGCAGGGAGTTACGATCGGCGAGAAAAGATCGTAAAAAGTACAACACAATATCACTAGACCGATAGCTTAGGCATGTGATATAATGATACGGCTTGAGTGCAGATTGGGTGCGCCTACGACGGCGAATCAAAATGTGCACTGAAGTTATGAGCACCGATCATTAACAATTTATATGTAAGAAATGAGTTTTTATAATTGACGGCAAATAATTGTTATTCATAGCAATTACTAGTTAAGTCAATGCATAAAAAGGTACTCAAGGGCGCTAAA
>CAZHRI010000064.1:0-2875 GCA_964534725.1 uncultured Candidatus Saccharibacteria bacterium | reverse complement strand
CTTCGATGCCTTCGACGTTAACGAATACACCAAAGTCGACAACACCAGTTACGATACCACTGACAGCGTCGCCAACTGCCATCTTCTTGAACCTTTCGGCCAGACCTTCCTTGACTGCTTCCTTCTCAGAGAAGATAAGCTTGTTTGCCTTACGATCTGCATCAAGAATGCGTACGCGCATTTCTTGGTTGGTCAGTGCGTTAAGCCGCTGAAGAATCTCATCCTTGTCTGACGAGCCAACTCGTGGGTAGTGCTCAGCCGATAGCTGTGAAACCGGCAGGAATCCGCGAACACCTTCGTACTCAACCAACAGGCCGCCACGATTTGCGTCATACGGAGTGATTGTGATGATCTCACCAGACTCAAGGCGGGCAACCACCTCATCCCAGCCGCGATCTTTTGCAGCCTTGCGCATTGAGAGGAGTGAGTAGCCATTATCCAGCTCAGTATCAACAATACTTGCCGTAACTTCATCACCTTCTTCGTAGCTCTTTGAAAAACCAACTTCACGTCGTGGCACCAAGCCCACACCAAGTGGTCCAAGGTCAATCAAAATTTCATGTTTCTTCACCGAGAGAACAGTTCCGTGAACTACTTCTCCTGCTACTAGTTGCTTGATACTGTCACCTGCTCCAGCGAGCAGATCATCCATTGTTAATGTGGCATTTGCCATAAAGTTACTATATGAGACCAGCCAGTTACCCGAAGGTGCTGCCTAAGAGTCTCATAACTCCTTCCTTAAATTTGATATTTCTTGGGACACCATGAAACATGTTATCCCATAGATTAATCATAATTGTACAGGAAACCACCAGAGAAGTCAAAGCTAGACTAGAGGCGTCGCGGAGAGCGAAGGTACGCAACTGCACTGCCAGCAATCAGGGCCAAGGTCAAAGCAGCGAATGTCTCGGCAGGACCAGTCTGTGGTAACTCGGAAGCTTCGCTGGCTACTTCTGATGAAGGGGCGGGACTGTCGGATGCTGCAGGCTGATCCTGTGATGAATCACCCGGACTTTGACCAGGGGCAGACGGATCGGTGTCGTCATCTGATGAGGGCTGTTGATCATTGGTGTCATTCGACGTATCCGGGGACTGCTCGCCAGCTTCTTCGTCAACTGTATCACTGCGCTCAGGCACCTCAAGTGGCGGGGTCTGATCGTTAGTTGCAAAGCGATTTACTCCGTATAGCACGCCAAGCGCCACAAGCGCAAGGATGACACCGACAATGATAAATACCTTGACTGATCCACCCTGTCGCACCGTACTCTTCATAGACTTAACTCCACTGACCTTATTTGGTATTTTTATTATACTACAGATACGAGACAATTGCAACACCGGTAGGCATGCTATAATACACCCTATGATTATCGCGGTTGACACTGGTGGAACAAAGACGCTTGTAGTAGCGTTCTCTCGAGATGGCACTCCGCTCAGGCAGCACAAATTCCCCACACCGCGAGACCAAGCCACCTACCTCGAAGCCGTTCGTCAATCAATCGTCAGCCTCTCTGAAGGCCAACCTCTCGACGGCATCAGCCTTGCGCTACCGGGAGTAGTGCGAAACCAGGTCGCCGTCATCTGTAAGAATCTTGACTGGCATAATTTTGACATTATCGGTGCATTGAGACAGCAATGGCCCCATACCCCAATGTGGCTTGAAAACGATGCCAATCTCGGCGGAGTCGGTGCGGCCAACCTCATCAATCCACGCCCCCACCGACTGCTCTATGTGACTATTAGCACAGGAGTAAACGGCGGTCTCGTGATTGATGGTCACATCGACCAGGACACAGCAGAAGATGAGCTGGGCGACATTATCATCGACTACGATGGACAGCCCACCACCTGGGAGCAAATCGCTGGAGGAGCGGCCATCTCGGCGGTTTATGACCAGCCCATTCGGGACCTGACCGACCAAACAGTCAAAGACGAGATATCCCGAAGAATAGCCCGTGGCCTTGAGATCGTAATTAAGCGTTATCGACCGGATGTCGTTGCGATCGGTGGCGGCATCGGCGCTCACTACGCACTGTTCGCCGAATCGGTAGAGCGAGAGCTACCAGATAGCCACTGCCCCGTCATTATCGCCCCGAACCCAGAGGAGATCGTCGCATATGGCTGCTACTTCCATGCCCGAAATCAGCTCAGTATATAGCCGCATCAAAGCTGACTATCGAAATACTCGCTTTGTTGAGGGGGGTGGATTTAAGTGGTCAATAGCGACCAGGACCATCACGCACCCACCGCTCAAGACTCTTGACGACCTGCGTCAGCTGCTCCATGAGGTGAGTCACGCAGAGCTTAATCACGCAGCCTATACCAAAGACATCGAGCTGATCGACATGGAGCGTCAGGCCTGGCGATACGCCGTTGATGCACTCGCCTCTCGCTACAACGTACCCCTATCGATCGACGACACGATCGTTCAAGACACGCTTGATAGCTATCGTCAGTGGCTGCACGAAAGAAGCACCTGCCCTAACTGCCAGGCTGTCGGACGAGAAACAACCACGTCGCACTACCTTTGCCTAAGCTGCAACCAGACATGGCGCGTCAACGAAGCCAAGACCTGTCGCCTAAAACGCTCTAAAACATAAATCCACCCCTATGAAGAGGTGGATCTTCGTGTAGCTCACGAGATATAGACTATGCGTTATCGGTTGCGTCAGCTACTTTTCGGCGTCGTGAAATACGACCGCCCTTAGCCCCGGCAATGCGCGCAAGCTCTGGGTTAGCGGCGAAGCCACCAGTGTTGCCATTTTTTCCGCCCTTACTGCCGATCTTTGCGTAAAAGTCAGACCCGTGACGTGTTTTGTTGGTTGCTGCAGCCTTCTGGCCACCTGCTTTAGTTCCTGCCATTTGGTTTTCCTCC
>CAZHRI010000063.1:0-3017 GCA_964534725.1 uncultured Candidatus Saccharibacteria bacterium | reverse complement strand
ATAGTTCGCTATAGGCAGCGCGCCACAGCATAAAGTTACTCAGTCGCTGCTCGCCGCTGGTCCGTACAATCAAATCGCAGGGTGGCACCTCTGGCGCATAGAGGTTTTGCGCTACCATCTCCGGCGTCACATCATTGGCCGACACACCTGATTGAATAATTTTTTTAACTGCATCGGTGATTTCGAGATGTCCGCCATAATTAAGGCACAGCAGTAGCTCTCCGCCGTCGAGGTGGATTGTCCGCTGCTCTGCCCTGTCGATTGCCCGAACAATAGCCTCAGACAACCCCTCGCGCGCACCGACCACTCGAAGGCGAACGTTGTGCTCAATAAACATCGGCAGGTCAGACTCAAGAACCTTCAGCAGCAGACCCATCAGGTGGCCAACCTCCTCCTGCGAGCGCTTCCAGTTCTCCGTACTAAAGACGTACGCACTCGCGTACCGCACACCACGATGCAAGCACTCGAGTAACACCTCCTTAAGCCCATTGTAGCCAGCGAGATGCCCCTCATACGTCGGTAGCCCGTGTTTCTTCGCCCAGCGCCGATTGCCATCGACGATAAAACCGATATGCTGCGGAATCCCGTGACTCATACACGCGACTCCATGTACGCATCAATCAGGGCCACATCCGCCCTGTCCTTATCTCTCCCACACCACTCTTTCCATGAGCGAATATACGGTAGCGACACAAAGCGTACATCATTCACCAGCACCGTATCGGGCAATAGTGTCGCAAAGTCCACCAGGCCGGTATCGTGCGGTGCGACCCAGCTCAACCATGCTTCAGCCTTATGGTCGTCATGAAGGAACACTGGGCGACCATGCTTCTCGATACGATACCAGCCGTCTCGATCAGCCAATGACTCAAAGACGGGCCCTGCAAGTATCAGGTCGATATCATCAGACTCTCGAATACCAAGCTCGCCCATAATTCCGCTGCCAATCACAATACAGCCATCGAGTGGCAAACGAAGGGCTTTCACGCGGTCAGAAAAACGACCGCTCATTAGATGGTCAAGACGTCCTTTTCCTTCGCCCGGAACATCTCGTCAATGCTTGTCTGTGTCTTAGATACTATTTCGTCAACTTCTTTCTCGACACGCTTGTAGTCGTCCTCGCCCATCTCTTTGGCATCTTTCATGCGTTTGGCGTCCTTCAGGGCATCCTGACGAATATTGCGTACAGCAATGCGAGCCTCTTCTACCTTCTCGCCGACCTGCTTGACCAACTGGCGGCGGCGTTCTTCGGTAAGGCTCGGTACGGGCACGCGAACGACCCGTCCGTCATCCGAGGGGTTAAAGCCAAGGCTCTGATTGTCACGAATCGCCGCCGAAATAGCCACGACATTACTCGGGTCAAATGGAGTCACTAAAATCATCTGCGGCTCTGGGGCGGTTACATTCGCAACTTGATTGAGCGGCATCTTAGTGCCATACACCTCAACATAGACGCTATCAAGCATATTAGCGTGAGCACGACCAGTACGAACCTTTCGTAGCTCGCTGTCAAAATGCTCTAGGGCCTGTTTTATTTTTTCCTCATATGATTTCGTGTCAAACATCGTATCTCCGATCTCGTGTTATCTGTCTTGCTTAGATACAAGTATACCAAAATGACAGGCCCACATGCTACCATTGAGACAAGGATATGCGAGTTTCTAAGATAAAGTTACACAATTTCCGCTCATATGACTTACTCGAGGTAGATTTTAGCCCCAAAGGCACAGTCATTGTCGGGCCAAACGGCACCGGCAAGACAAACCTCCTCGAAGCAGTCTACGTAGCGTTACGCGGAGCAAGTTTTCGCGGCTCTCTTGGCGACTGCATGAAGCACGGCGCTGATCAAACTACTATCCTGCTCGAACTTCCCCATGAAACAAGGCGCATCCAACTTCTGCGCGACAGTGGGCGCGTTGGTAAACAGTTCACGATTAACGACAACAAGAGCAAAGTTCTTACCCGCAATAATCGCCTGCCAGTCGTCCTCTTCGAGCCTAACGAGCTGCGCCTTATCAGTAGCTCGCCGACCAGAAGACGAGAATTTCTCGACGGACTCATCTCGCGCATAGACGACAAATACGACCGTACACTCCGATCATTCAACCGTGCCCTGCTCCAGCGTAATGAGCTGCTGAAGCGCCACCAAGAATCCTCAAATGCATGGCGCGACCACTTATTCGCATGGGACATCAAGTTCGTTCAGCTCGCCACTGAGGTCAGTCAAGCCCGCGCCTCTTTTCTGTATGCACACGAAGCACAGCTTGGCGTTATCTATAATTCCCTGGCCGGCAACCCTGCCGAATTTGCCATCGAGTACCTACCAAGCGCGTCGATAGACAACTACGAGCAGGCCCTACTCGATCGACTCGAGCGCTCACGTGACTACGAGATAGCCACTGGCCATACTTCATGTGGACCACAGCGTGAGGACTTCCTGATTTCGCTACATAACCAGCCAGCCATCAAGGTTGCCTCGCGCGGCGAGATGCGCACGATTATGCTGGCGTTCAAACTTCTTGAGCTCGAACTGCAAACCGCAAAACATGAGTCAGAGCCAATTATTTTGATGGACGACGTGTTCTCAGAACTTGACGCAACCCGCGAACGCCTGCTTCAAGAAACCATCCGGCGACATCAATTTATCGTGACAACGACAGATGCCAGGCATAATGATATGCCTGGCAGTCGAATTATTAGCACACTTTGATCTAGTAATTGTCGCCGTTAATCCACGCGTCTGCCGCCACGCCGCCGAGTGCCTGCGGATAGTCGCTCAACCTTGGATCATCCTCTATCGACTCGTTCGATCTAGGACGCACATGCGCGATGTCTTCGTCGGACGCCAAAGCGTTAGGCCAATCCGGGTGATCAACGGGGATTTGATATTCTTCGTGTGTTTGTGTGATGGTAATTTCTGTACTCATAGCTTCATCATATCATACTTGTCGTAAAAAAGCAACCCCCTGCTCTCGCAGGGGGCTATGGGGTGCAGTCACCTATTTACAGATACCTCT
>CAZHRI010000062.1:0-3107 GCA_964534725.1 uncultured Candidatus Saccharibacteria bacterium | reverse complement strand
AGCGAACCTACTTTATCAATTGTGTTTGTTTTTGTTCAATTCGCTTATAGTTAGACTACGCTGCTTTTTGATAAAAAGCAAGCGATACAGGCAAAAAACACAACGTTTGTTGAGCCTCTGACATGAAAGCGGTACAATAAGTATATGGATATTGAGAAAAAAATCTCTCGCGGGCGCCAATCACGGTCGCAAACGGTAACGAGCTCACAAGCTGCACGAATGGTACTCGGGGCGTTTATACTCCTAATGATGCTTTCGCAGCTGTTTGCATTTGAGAAATTTCCGCAGGTAATTGGCGGTATCGGCTTTGCGACTGTCTGGGCAAGCGTATGTGCAATTGCATTGGTAATCATTGAATTGATGTCTCTGCCATTTCTTTTGTCCGTTGAAGTTTCCCGAAATGTGCGGCGTATAAGTAAGATTTGTGTATTTGTCGCGCTTGCTGGGCTGACTATCCTTGAGGTGATTGCATTTGGTGCGGGGCAGTCTATTTTATTTGGTGCGTCATTTGACCTGCCGGGCGGAACCTGGTCACTGCTGCTACTGGCGGCACTGTGGGCGTTGGCGGCGTGGGGTGTTATCACGCACAGCACACCTACGTCTGCTCGCGCGGTATAATAGGTACATGCAAGACCGCTCATTTGTGTTCGTGGATATTGAGACAAATGGTGGCTCTGGAGAACGGGGTCGTATCATTGAAATTGGCGCGCTCAAGATTGTGGACGGCCAAGTTGTTGACACTTTTCAGTCTCTCGTAAATCCGGGGCAGAGCTTGCCGTTTTGGATCATCAATCTTACTGGAATCACAGACGCTGATGTTGTGCACGCACCGTACTTCGAGGATATCGCTGCGCAGTTTTTTGAGTTCTTGGGGGATAGTATTTTTGTGGCGCATAACGTATTGTTTGATTATTCATTTATCCGACGCCACTTTCAGGCATGCGACTATTCGTATCGACCAAAGCTTTTTTGTACAGTGAAGCTATCGAGGGCTTTATTTCCAGAGCACCGTGGCCATAGTCTTGAGAAGATTATTGCGCGTCATGGTCTGCAAACACAGGCGCGCCACAGGGCGTATGACGATGCAAAAGCTGCGTACGATTTCTTTACCGAGGCTATGCGCCTCAAGGGAGTTGAAGCAGTTGAGTCAAATATTATCGCGCAGCTTAAGACAAAATCTCTGCCGCCTAATGTTGATGAGCAGGTAATCCTGGATTTGCCGCAAGCACCAGGCGTATACATATTTGAGGACGATGCAGGCTTGCCGCTCTATGTCGGCAAGAGTGTGAACATTCGGGCGCGAGTGCGGTCACATTTTACGAGTGCGACCACTATTGCTAAAGAGCTACGCATGAGTCTGCAGAGTCATAATGTACGCCACGTGCAAACCGAAACGGAGATTGAGGCGCTACTGCTTGAGTCGACCATGGTCAAGCAGCTACAGCCGGTGTTTAACCGTAGACTTCGGAGAAAAAAGACCCAGAGCATCATCGTGAAGCACGTTGATGATAAGGGTTTTTTGACGTTTACAATTGAGCGTCATGACTTATCGCAGTACGCACGGCTGGATAGCGTGTACGGTGTGTTTACCAGTCCTCGTCAGGCAAAAACAAAGCTCGAGGAGGTGGCAAAAACCTACCAATTGTGCCCTAAACTACTCGGTCTCGAGACTCGAAGCGGGGCGTGTTTTCGCTATCAGCTGGGACTGTGTCGCGGAGCATGCATCGAGAAAGAGTCGGCCGAGTCCTATAATGCCCGCGTCGAGTATGCTCTCGAGCGCATGAAAATAGAGACCTGGCCTTATGACTCGCCTGTCGCGGTGTCTATTAGCTCCACTCGATCGTTGATTGTTGACCAGTGGGTGCCTGTCGGTCTATATGACAGCGAACTCGATGCAATGACGGATATCGAGGGAGGGTTCGATATTGATACATATAAAATCATCCGTTCTTTTATTCGTGCGGAGAGACCAATGATTATTCGGTATGAGGCACGGTAGCACGACACTAAGAGTCTAAGCCGTACGAATAGTCATCTGATTGCGACTTCATGCTGGCACGACGTCGGCGCTTGGCCGATTCATTGGTCTGTTGCGTACGGCGTTCTTCGATAAACTCTCGTCGTGACTGCAGGGTCTCAAGCTCTCTTTTGAAGTTCAGGTAGGTTTGATAGCGCCGGGCATCGATGGTTTTATCGGCGAGTTGCACTCTAATGGCGCAGCCATCTTCGGTGACGTGTGAGCATTTTCTATAGCGACACTGAGTAGTAGCTTCAGCGATATCAGGAAATGAACTGTCCAGGTCGCTCACACTACCCCAGAGTTGCAGCTCACGTACGCCGGGTGTGTCGATAATCATGCCGCCACTTGGCAGTAAAAAGAGTTCGCGGTGAACGGTGGTATGACGACCTTTAGAATCACGCTCGCGGATAGCGGCTGTTGCTTGCTGCTCTCTACGGAGTAGGCGGTTAGTCAGGGTGGACTTACCAGCACCCGATGAGCCCATTATTACAGCGGTTTGACCTGGTGCAATTAGCTGCTCGATGATCGTAACTGTTTTATCCTTCACGGCGCTGATGATGGTGGACTCGACGCCGAGGCTGGATAGCTGGGCCTGTTTTTCAGCAGCATCGTTGACCACGTCCGCCTTGTTAAGAAGGATAATGGTCTTAATACGCTGCTTAGCGAGCTGAAAAACATATCGCTCAAGTCGTTCGACGCTAAAGTCGTGATCAAGCGGCTGTACGACGAACGCGATGTCAACATTGGCGGCAACAACCTGCTTGTCGAGCATACGACCGGCCTGTCCGCGAACGATTTCCGTAGAGCGGGGTAATACCTCGTGAATGGTGGCTGTCCCGTCACTATGGACCTCAGCAGATACCCAGTCGCCAATTTTTGGCATGTCGGTGACCCTCTTCTTGTGGAGCAGCGCACCGGCAGTACGAGCCGACAGTCTGTCGGGGGTTGCGATTCTATAGGCCTGTCCAAAGTCAGCTACGATACGTGCGGGCAGCAGGTTGCCATCTTTGCGTTTGCGCCAAGCCATATCTCGTTCGTCATTCCAGCCATATTGTTGTAAGGTGTGCATTGTTTACAGTATACAGGG
>CAZHRI010000061.1:0-3170 GCA_964534725.1 uncultured Candidatus Saccharibacteria bacterium | reverse complement strand
CATCACTTCGGACCCAGCTGGGCGAACCAGAGGATTTCGCGGGCGATGAGGTGGCGGCAATCGACGCGACTGAGGTAGCAGCTGAAGGTCTGCGCCGACGACTGTATCGGGACGAAGAAGCCGCGATACTCGGAGGTGTGCTCGGCGGCATAGGCAAGTACTTTAATGTGAATCCATTGTGGCCTCGACTTGTCTTTTTGATCCTTCTAGTGGGCTCATTCGGTACGGCATTTATTATCTACATTGTGCTTTGGTTGGCTATTCCGGTCGCAAGGACGGTTGCGGAGAAGCTTGAGCTTGAGGGCAGGCCAATCACGCTTGCATCGATTCGTGAGCGAGGAGCGATGAGTGAACGAGCGGTGGATAATCCAACGCGTACATTCCTTGGACGGGCAATATTGTTCTTGGTTGGTGTCGCCAGCCTCGTGGTGACGCTCGGCGCACTTGTCGCGATTGCTGTAGTCGTCTTTGGCATGTCGTTTACCGATGACGGGCCGATTGTATATACAGTACTAGAGGGTTATGAGTGGGTAAACTGGCTGGCTATGACATGCTTCGTGGTGAGCGGGTTGCTGTTGGCGGCACTTGGTGTACTCCTGGCATATGCAGCCTTCGCGCGTCGCTTCACTCGGAGGTTTGGTATCGCTACGGTCGTGATTATTTTGACTGGACTACTGTCATTTGGCGCCGGGCTAGCGACAGTTTATTCTGGCATGCAACTTGAGATGAGGGACATACAGGGTGCAATGAAGGAGACGAAGGTTGATCTATCAGACGAATTTGCTGGCGTCACGCAGCTGACTGCGACGGCCCACGCCATTCGGTCACCTCGGGGTTATAGTAGCGAGATGAATATTCAGTACGTAGTTGATTCGGGTAAGCCGCGGTATGTGCTAAGTGCACTCCCGGGTGTGAAGGCCGATGTCGACGTAAAGAATGGTCACGCGCGTGTGGTGCTGAAGTCTTCCGGGGTACAGAATCGACTGCTTGGACGCGGAGCTGAGCCGCAGCTGACGATATATGGACCAGCGCTCGATAAAGTAGAGGTCGAGCAGGGCGGATTTACCTATACGACCGCTCACCAGCAGAAACAGGACTTGCTCATCGAGACGCTGCCGACGACTACGGTTCATCTGTACGGTACATACAATACTCTATCTGTGGATGGTTCGGGCGCGGTTTATGCCGATAATAGCGCAGTAGACAATCTCGTGGCAGATATCAGCGTCGATGGGCGCCTTGAGGCTGGAGTTGTGCGAACATTTAGCATCAAACATCCGGATGTGTGTCCGGCCGACATGGAGCGGCATGAGAGTCGAGTGACAGTGCAGGGCGTATCAAGTGGAAAAATACAATATAATGGGTCGGAAAAACCAGCTCAGACAATATTTGACGATTGCGGCAATGTGGTGATTGGAAATGAAGACGAAGCCGAGGGGTATGAAAGCTAATGCGTCGGGTGGATATTATCAGCCGAGCGAGTAAGAATTTACGACAAGCCAAGGTGCGGACCATACTCACAAGTCTCGCCATTGGCGTCGGTGCATTTACAATTGCACTCGCCATGGCCGCTGGTACGGGCGGGCGTGCCTTTACGGATGAGATGATCGCGACAAGTGGTGACGTATATAGTCTTAACGTGTATCCGAAATACGAACCATCAGCCGAGCCGACTGATACGCTTGCGGAATATGGGGTGGCCGTAGAAGAGGAGCTCGCGCAGGATTGGATGACAGAAAAAGATATTACGTGGCTCGAGTCTCAAGTCGGCGTAGAGTCGATCAGACCAATGCTCTATATCGAGAGTGAGTACGTGACACGGGGTGAGGGCTACACGAAGCGTGTTGCGCCTATTTCAGTCAAGGCGGATCGCACTGAAGTGAAGCTCGCGGCAGGATCGCTACAAGATAATATGCCGAGTGCCGGACAGGTGACAATCCCCGAGGGTTATCTTGAGGCGCTAGGGTTTGACACGGCGAGTGATGCCATTGGCAAGCCGCTCTATATTCACCTAGTAAAAATAACTGATGCTGCGGTGAATGAGGATGAGGGTCGAGAGTTTGCGTTTACTATTGCGGCAGTGGACCGTCCGAGTGATACAACTGTTTACTATGAAGAGGCGGTGCGAATATCGTCGCAAGATAGTGTAGAAATGTATGCATATCAACACGGTGAGACAGAAGGCCAGCACTACTATGGAGTGACGGTGCTCGCTAAACAAGGGGCGGATGTGAAGGCACTGCAAGATGCGATCGACCAGGAGGGGTATGGCGTATACAGCCTGGAAGACATGCGTGAACAGTTATTGCAAATGGTGAATATCGCGCAGTGGGGTTTGGCCGGTTTTGGGGCGCTCGCAATTCTGGCTTCCATCTTTGGTATTATCAATACCCAGTATATTTCAGTACTTGAGCGAACACAGCAGATTGGGCTCATGAAAGCACTCGGCATGCGTGGACGAGATATTTCAAAGTTGTTTCGCTATGAAGCGGCATGGATCGGCCTGCTAGGAGGGGTGATCGGGGTGGCTTTGGCATGGCTGGTCACATTGGCCAACCCTTTGCTTGCTGAGATGGCCGAGCTCGAAGCTGGTACACAATTGCTCAAGACTGACTGGCTGGCAAATCTCGCACTCGTCGTGATATTGATGCTGATAGCGGTGGCATCGGGGTACTTCCCGAGTCGAAAGGCAGCCAAATTGAATCCGATTGACGCACTGAGAACCGAATAAATGGTAGAATGGAGATAACGATGATTGAAGTGAAGAATGTAACCAAAACCTACGGCAAGAAGCAGAACGCGTTTATGGCGCTTAACGATGTGAGCTTAACTATTCCAGAGGGTGCGAGTGTAGCGATCCTTGGCAAGTCGGGAAGCGGCAAGTCAACTTTGATGCATGTCATGAGTGGACTCGATCGACCTGAGGCGGGCGAAGTGATTGTTGATGGCAAGAATATTTTGAAACTAAAACAGAAGGCCGTCGATACATTTCGCGCCGAAAAGATCGGGTTCATCTTTCAGAGCTTTTTTGTCCAAGGGAATGAAAGTGTCTACGATAACGTCAGCTTGCCCCTAGAGATTGCAAAAGTGTCTCGCGCGCAGCGCAAACGCCGAGTACAGCGTGCATTAACGAGCGTCGAGATGCTCGACAAGGTTCGTAACAGGGCTAA
>CAZHRI010000060.1:0-3253 GCA_964534725.1 uncultured Candidatus Saccharibacteria bacterium | reverse complement strand
CCGCTCGAAGTATATACCGCCAAGTCAGGCCAAGAGCTTGCGGGTGAACAGACGTATCTGTTTGAGGATCGTGGTGGCAGAACGGTGGCAATTCGACCCGAAATGACACCAACCATTTCACGTATGGTTGCCGCACGTCGGCAGGAGCTTGCAATGCCAGCCCGGCTCTATTCGATTGCGAACTTTATGCGCTATGAGCGGCCTCAGCGGGGTCGAGAGCGTGAATTCTGGCAGCTCAATGCTGACTTGTTTGGGGTTGAGGGTGCACTGGCTGATGCAGAAATTATTGAGTTATCGCACCGCAGCGTGATGGCTTTTGGCGCATCGCAGGATATGTTCAAGGTGCGTATTAATAATCGTCAGTTGGTGAGTCAACTGATGACGCAGTTTCTCGAGCTTGATGTCATCGGCTCGACAATGATGACCAAGCTACTTGATCGAAAAGAAAAGCTTTCAATAGACGAGCTTAAAAAGCAGGCGATCGACATCTTTGGCAAAGATGCCGAAAAAGGCCTGCCGAAGCTTGCGGCGCTCATTGGTATGCAGTCGCTCGATGAGCTACCGTCAGAGCTATCTGACCTACCGAGTGTCATTGAGCTTCGCCAGGTGCTTCGGGCGCTCAAACAAAAAGGTATCACGAATGCCGTCTTTGATGTGACGTTGATGCGAGGACTTGACTACTATACGGGTACTGTCTTTGAGTTTTTTGACAATGCACCTGAAAATAATCGTGCGCTGTTTGGTGGTGGTCGCTATGATGGGCTGGTCGGGCTATTCGGCGTTGAGCCGATTGCAACAGTTGGTGTGGGCATGGGCGCCACGACAATGCAGCAGTTTCTTGAAGTGCACAAATTGCTTCCGAAACTAGCCTCGCATACCGACGTATACATCGCTTCGGTCGACGAAGCTTCTATGGAAGGTGCTGACCAGCTAGCTCGAGATCTCCGAGCCGAAGGTGTACGAGTTGAGCTTGATATCACGGGGCGTAAGCTCGATAAGCAGATAAAGACTGCCAGCAAGAAACAGATTCCTTTTATAGCTTTCGTTGGCGAGGAAGAAATTACCAGCGGCGTGTATACGGTCAAAAACCTTATCGAGTCTACTGAGCAGAAAATGGACTCGCTACGAATGATTACGACCGTGAAAGATCGTCGCTACGATGGTGACGATGACGCTATATTTGATATCTAGCGAACTTGGTCGGTAGAAAACACCTACCGTATCTGTTACAATAGATAGTTATGAACACGACTGTAAAATATCTATCCGACACAAAGGTCGAATTGACCATCAAACTTGAGCCGAATGAGCTCGAGGCGGCCGAGCAGGTTGCGCTAAAGAAACTCGCACGCGACATTAAGGTCCCTGGTTTTCGAAAGGGCAAGGTTCCGATGAGCGTCGCTGAGAAGCACATCAATCCATCGGCGCTGCAAGAGCAGTCGCTTGAGAATGCACTTTCAAAAGCCGTAGCCGAGGCATTCATGGGCGAAAAATTGCAGGCACTTGAACGACCGTCCGTTGAGGTCAAGAAATTCGTGCCTGGCCAAGAGCTAGAGTTTACAGCAGAGGCTGAGGTAGTACCGAAGGTAAAACTTGGTGACTACAAAAAACTCAAAACTAAGCGCCAAAAAGTAACCGTTGGCAAAGAAGATGTCGACGAGATCATTACGCGCATGCAAGAGAATTTTGTTGCAAAGCAGATTGTTAAGCGTGCTGCGCAGACTGGTGACGAAGTTGTTATTGACTTTATCGGCAAGAAAGATGACGTGCCATTTGAAGGCGGTAAAGCCGAGGCCTACTCACTAAAGCTGGGCGAAGGACAGTTCATTCCTGGTTTTGAAGAGGGTGTTATTGGTCACAAGGCGGGAGACGAATTTAGTCTTGATCTTGAATTTCCAAAAGAATATCACTCAAAAGAGCTTGCCGGTCAAAAGGTCGTCTTCGATGTGACCCTAAAAGAAGTACATGAGCTGGCACTGCCTGAGCTTAATGATGAATTTGCAGCAAAGTGCGGTCCATTTACCTCGATCGATGAGCTAAGAGAGGATGTCAAGCGCGAGATTACGGCACAAAAGGAGCGTGAAGCTGAAGAAAAGTACAAGGATGCGCTTGTTGGCGAGCTGGCCGAGGCGAGCAAGACAGCCCTACCCGAACTACTAGTTGAAGATCAGATGCGCTCTATTGAGCAAGACATGATGCAGAACCTTATGTACCGCGGCATGGACCTTGATGCTTACATCTCTGCGCAGAAGTTCAACGATAAGGACGACTGGTTAGCTAAAGAGGTTCGTCCGGCTGCTGAAACGCGCGTACGAGCCGGCCTCATCTTAGCTGAACTATCAAAAGAACTCGATATCGATGTTTCTCGTGAAGAATTGTCCCAGCAGATTGATACATTCAGGCAACAGTATGGCAAGGACGCTAAGTCCGCTGCACAGTTCGATGACCCGAATGTGCACCGCGACATCGCCAATCGTATGATTACCGACAAGACTATCGATAAGCTAGTCGAACTCAACAGCAAGTAGCCTGACATAACGCTATTCACTGGCACTCGATTGCACCGAGTGCCAGTTTTTGCTATACTAGGTATATGACAAAGCCAAGCGCCTACCTTATCCCAACCGTTATCGAAAAGTCTCACGATGGTGAGCGAGCATATGATATCTATTCGCGCCTACTGAAGGAGCGCATCATCTTTCTTGGTGAAGAGGTAAACGAACATACCGCTAATATCGTCGTCGCTCAGCTACTGCATCTAGCCCATGAAGACCCCGAAAAAGATATATCACTCTACATCAATAGCCCTGGCGGCAGTGTGTATGATGGCTTAGCTATATATGACACGATGAACTTCATTGCACCAGATGTAGCTACTTATGGTATCGGCTTGCAGGCTAGTATGGGTGCATTTCTACTCTCAAGTGGCGCCAAGGGTAAGCGGTTTGCGCTCCCTCACGCCAAGGTGATGATTCATCAGCCATCAAGCGGTACGCGTGGCAAGGTGACCGACATGGAGATTGATCTTAAAGAAAGCCTCGGTATCAAAGACCTTCTGGCAAAAATTCTCGCGAAAAACACTGGCCAAAAACTCGCCAAGGTCAAAGCGGATATGGAGCGTGACTACTGGATGACCGCCGAAGAAGCCAAGAAATACGGCCTCGTCGACCAGGTACTAGAAAAAATTAAATAGTCCAAACCTAAAAAATAGGCTATAATTCACGCATGGGTGGGTGAACGTTAAGAGTTTACC
>CAZHRI010000059.1:0-3256 GCA_964534725.1 uncultured Candidatus Saccharibacteria bacterium | reverse complement strand
GACCCCACGGCGTATGAGTCCAGTATACCTGTATTTATCCACGGTGTAAAGAGTTGACTTGACTGACCGCAACTCTGGCTTGCACTAGTCCGTATTGATCTTCCATCTCACAATGTCACTCGGCTTCACAATATAGTGTTCTCCGATCATATTTATCATCACCAGCCACGGGTCATCGTCTTGGGGCGAGGATGTATAACGGTACACCTGCTCTACATGTAGCGCAGTGATAGGCGAATCATCACCCGCGCGACCACTCCAGCCCTCCTCGACAAGCCCATTAATGACGCTCCATCCAGTCTCTGCCTCACGACTGGGAAGCACATCATAGCTACGCACTTCAACTGTTAAGTCGGCGCATCCTGTTACCTCTATCTGTTCATTAACGGCTCGCAGGAGATCTTCTGCGTCAACCTCCATTCCGTCTTGTGCGCTATGAATGTCAACGGGCGTCACGCTAATAATGTCTTCGGGTCGCACAAGATATCTAGACCACTCATCTTCGGCCCTGATCTCGAGCATTAATTTGCGGCCGTCCTCTGTGATGACAAAGTGGGTTTTATCCTGCGCACCGCGCACCATCAACTCTGATACCGGTTCAGACGCGCTTTCCCCACTCAGCGCATAAAGATGACGTGGCATCCATTCGTACCGTTCAGGCTTCAGTTCGCTGATTGAATAGTACCCTTCGGCATGAACATATTCGCGCACCATGCGGCACCATACGGTTGCACCATTTTCGGACATCTGCTCAGAAAGCATAGCGTTGAGGTTATCAATGTAAATCTCGGTATGCAGCACCTGCTCGGCCGCACTCATACTTCGGAATTCGGGACTACTCAGATATCTCTGGACCTCGCGACACTGCAAACGGAGCGCACTGGCGCTACTGATAGGTGTCTCTGCGTGAACACCCAGTAAGGCAGACCGCTGTAACGGAAAGATGTATTTCCGAGGCGGTTGTACGGAATCGTCAGTTACGCGAAGTCCAATCACCTGATCTGGGAGAGAATGCAATTCTGCTTGATGAGGGGTGTTGTGCATTATAGCAAGCCCGTCGTAGCGTCCAGTAATAGCAGATAGGTCTAGTGCGTCGCGTCGCACTCTACGACCAAGTCCAATAATCGCCATCTGCTCGTCTATGAATCGAGAATCTCCAAGTCGCTCGCGCACAACTGCAAGGGCTGCATCCTGCGTCTTGTGGTCGTGTCGATCACTTTGATTAATCTTCACATTTTCGCAAGCAATATCATCCCATACTTTTTGGTTTATATTCTCGAATACATCAAGAAAACCCCTCTGCGATGACGGCGATGTCTCCATATGTGTATTGTGTTTCAGCCACTAAGAAGTTGCAAGTATAAACAGCTTAATATGCAATTATTACAACAGCTCGTTTTGATTCACCCTCACTAGGCACACTACGTGAAGCACGTTACGGTCGATGTGTCGCCCACGATCTTAGTTTTTGCCACTATAGTAAGCGCCAAGAAACTGCTCACGAAACTCGTAAAATACCCCCTCAGAGATACTTTCGCGGATATCATCAACCAACTTCACAATAAACCGTTCGTTGTGGATCGAAAGGAGTGTGCCTGCCAGGCTTTCCTTGGCATGGAGTAAGTGGCAAATGTAGGAGGCCGTGTAATTCTGGCAAGTGTAGCAGTCGCAATCTTTCATAACTGGCTCGAACATTTCACGGTACTTCTGTCCCCGAATATTTACGCGTCCATATAGCGTATAGGCCGCACCATTACGCGCCACACGGGTCGGACTGACGCAATCAAAGGTATCAATGCCTTGCTCGATCGCTGCAAAAATGTCGTCCGGTTCCGATATGCCCAATAGATGCCGTGGCCGGTCTTCGGGTAAAATCTCGTTGACCCAACGAATTGTCTCAGCCATGGTGTCCTTTTCAAGCGCTCCGCCGATACCGTAGCCATCAAAATCCATTTCACCCAGGAAATGCGCGGTCTCTTTACGTAGGTCTTCATAGTTGGCACCTTGCAGAACTCCGAATAGTGCTTGATATGGTTTCTCGGGATTTGCTTGACGAAGTCGCTGGACTTCAGCCAGGCTTCGCTCAGCCCACGCGTGAGTCCGTGCCAGCGCCTCTACCTGGTATTCGTATGGATCAATTAGGGAGGTCAGCTCGTCAAAGGCGAACGTAATGTCAGCACCAATCCCGGCTTGCACCTGCATAGAAAACTCAGGCGTAAAACGGTGCATCGAACCGTCGAGGTGTGACTTAAAGTTCACCCCTTCGTCATCAACCCAGGCATGTCGACTGCTCTTCTTAGCAATGGCGATTTCAGACTCAACATCCGTAGACATCGCGAGAACTTTCTTGAATCCACTACCAAGGGACAGCACCTGGAAGCCGCCGCTATCAGTAAAGGTCGGGCCATCCCAGTTCATAAACTTGCCCAGGTATCCAGCCTTCTTTATAAGTTCATGCCCTGGCTGCAGGTAAAGGTGATACGCATTTGCCAGCACCGCCTGAGCGCCGACGCTTTTGACCATCTCGGGTACCATCGCTTTTACATTGGCCTTCGTACCAACAACAATAAACGCTGGCGTCTGAATATCGCCATGTGGAGTATGTATAGTGCCAGTGCGTGCGAGCGCTCCTGGTAGTCGATCTTTGATTTCAAAAGAAAATGGTTTCACAAGAGTGAATTATAGCATATTTGCAAATATTGCAGGTTTGTGATATAATGAAAGAATACCCCTTTTCCACCGTAGGTCTCTAACACCGAATGGCGGTGTCGAGACGGTGGAGTACATTGACAGAGGAGAAACGGCATGTGTTCAGATAATGACGCATCGAGGGCGCTCCAAGCACTGATCGAGGCCAAGGTGGCTCTCACACAGGCAGAGGGAGAGTTCTTCAAGGCCCAAGCACAGAAGCTCTACGAAGGGCTGACCAAGGTGCACGACCTCTACCGCGGGAAGGAGCCACGATTTGCAGTATGGCTCCACGATGTTGGTCAATCTGGGTGCGCGATTCAGATGCTGCAGACAGATGAAGTGCTCATGGTGATTGAGCAGACGAACCAACATGTTCGTAGCCACGGGCTTAATGGGCTCATCTACGCCCTGAACAAGCTCTTCATGGATCACAAGATGGGTGTCAAGTCAGACCGAACTCTGACGAAGTTCACCCTCAGCTTTCACTCAGACTCCTACTGAGACCCTCCGGGTCTTGCTGTAGTCTATGGCTGCAACCGTGAGACCAGAGCCCATCTCCTCTGTC
>CAZHRI010000058.1:0-3310 GCA_964534725.1 uncultured Candidatus Saccharibacteria bacterium | reverse complement strand
AACATCACCGACCGTCGGCAGATTGTGGTAAATCCTGATGACGAAGCGCCAGTCGATAAGGACGGCAACTCGTTGCCAACTATTAGTCTTGAAGAGTACGTCACCAAGGCCCGCGAGTCGATGGTAGTTAATTCAGAGAGCTGGGAGGGGGTCATCGACCGAATCGGTCGGTGGGTCGACTTCAAGGGCGCATATCGGACCATGGACAAAGACTTTATGGAGAGTGTTTGGTGGGCGTTCAAGGAGCTCTACGACAAGGGCAAAATCTACGAGGGTGAGAAGGTGCTGATGTATGACACCAAGTTTGGTTCGCCTGTCAGTAAGGCTGAGGTGACCATGGATAACGATGCCTATCAGACGGTGACCGACCCGAGTTTGTATGTGAAATTCAAGCTTCAGGACAGCGAGGTGTCAATCCTTGCTTGGACCACTACACCATGGACACTGCCAGCCAACCTGATGCTAGCTGTTAGCCCCGAGCTAACCTATGTTGAAGTTGAGGTGGACGGCGAGAAGCTCATCTTGGCTGAAGAGGCACTTGAGCGAGTAATGAAAGACGAGAAGAACAAGCCAGTTGAGTATAAAGTACTACGAACATTCCCTGGTAGCGAGCTGGTAGGCCTTGACTACGAGCCGCTCGACACTGGTTCGACTTGGCCAGAAACAGAGGGTGTACACAAGGTGTACGCGGCTGAGTTTGTGTCGCATGAGTCGGGTACAGGAATTGTTCACTGTGCACCAGCCTATGGCGAAGACGACTTTGAGCTAGCTAAAAACCTTGGTATCGCGGCGTTTCACGTTATCGATGACAACGGCTACTACACCGACACGAACTATAACGGTCTCGAGGTGTGGGAGAACAATAAGTTTATTGCCAAGGACCTCAAAGAAAAGGGTATCGCTTGGAAGATTGAATACATTCGCCACGAATACCCATTCAACCCTCGCTCAAAGCAGCGCATTATGTACCGGGCTATTCCGAGCTGGTTCTTTGATATTCAGGGCTCAAAGCCACTGATGCTCGAGAAGAACGAGAATATCAATTGGTTCCCAGAGCACCTCAAGCATGGACGCTTCGAAAAGAACATCGAACAGGCGCCCGACTGGAACCTCAGTCGCGACCGCTTCTGGGCAACGGCTATGCCGGTTTGGAAGGGTGACAAAGGTACGGTCAAGGTTTTCGGTAGCTATGCTGAGCTCAAAGAGCTCAGTGGCGTCGAGCTTGATGACTATCACCGCCCGTGGGTAGATGACATCACCTTTGAGATCAACGGCGAGACATTTACTCGTATCGACAAAGTCCTCGATGGTTGGTTTGAGTCAGGCTCTATGCCGTTTGCCCAGTTCCACTATCCGTTTGAAAACAAAGAGAAGTTCGAGGCCAATTTCCCAGGTGACTTTATCGTTGAGTATGTCGGACAGGTGAGGGCGTGGTTCTACTATGTTCACGCGGTCAACACGGCGCTATTTGGCGAAGAGGCCTTCAAGAACGTTATCAGTACTGGTGTAGTAGCTGGTAACGATGGCCGTAAGATGAGCAAGTCGCTCGGTAACTTTACCGACCCGAACGAGCTGATGGATAAGTTCAGTGCCGACTCTTTACGCTTCCTGCTACTCGGAAGCCCGCTGCTCAACGGCGAGGACTTTAGTCTGCTCGACAAGGATGTCGGTGACGTCGCGCGCAAGCTTAGTATGGTGTGGAATATGTACGATTTCTTCACTATGTACGCTGAAGTCGATGGCTGGGAGTTTTCACCAAGCAGCAATGGCAAGCTCGAGGATCCACTCGACAGCCTGACCAATCCACTCGACATCTGGATAGTTAGCCGAGTACATCAGCTAGTAGCTGAAGTTGAAGGGAACATGGACGCCTACAATATACCAGATGCCATGAGTCCGATCTTGCCGTTCCTCGATGATGCCTCAAACTGGTACGTCCGTCGTTCACGACGACGTTTTTGGAAATCTGAAGATGACGGCGACAAGAATGACGCCTACAAGACTCTTCACTACGTCTTAGTGCGACTTAGCTACGTGCTAGCGCCGTTTACGCCATTCCTGGCTGAGGAGCTCTACCGTAACCTGACAGGGGACAGTGAGTCAATTCACCTAAAGGATTGGCAGGCTGCCGGACAGATAAATGAGCCAGTAATGAACGAGATGGACACGGTGCGTGACTACGTAAACCAAGGTCTAGGATTACGAGCCAGGGCAGGTCTCAAGGTGCGCCAGCCACTTGCTAGCGTTGCTGTGCCGACTATGGGCGAGGCCATAGACTTCGAGAGTATTCTACTAGATGAGCTAAATGTTAAGTCTGTGCTAGCCGGTGAAGAGGTGGCTATCGACGAGGCGATCACCCCTGAGCTCAAGCGCGAAGGTCTGATGCGTGAAGTCATCCGATTCGTTCAGTCAGCTCGCAAGAACGCCGGTCTCAACGTTGATGATCGCATCAACCTCAGTCTCGTAACGGAGAGTGAAGAGCTAGATGGAGCTATCGCCGAGCATCGCGACGAAATCTATGCCGAGACGCTTGCAGTAGGCGACAGTGTTACGTCAGTTGCTGCCGAAACCATCAAGATTGACGGCGCAGAACTCGCTATATCGCTTGAAAAAGCAAACTAACAGACGGTTGGTCGGGCTGGGCCCTTAGTGTCCGGCCCTCCGGCTGGGCGGGAGCGTTTAAGTTCGTAGAAGTCTTTCGATGCTGCCAACTTCGACAGCCCATCCCATAAATCAAGCGCATCTTGGCCGGCTGGTTGGCGCATAAGCACTGGACCAAAATAGCCAGTTTTTTGGCCATCTCGGCTCTCAAATACGATAAGCGGCACGCCGACGTCTTCGCCGACGATTGCGACAGCGTCATCGAGAGACTGACGCAGCGGTGTGTCATGCGATACATCGTCGGCTGCTTTAGCGAGGGTAGGATCGAGCTGGTTGAGGCTGAGCATCAGTTCGATCTCGGTGTCGGTATAGTCATAGCCCTCAACGTGATGCATCGATCCAATGTCACCGTAGAGTTTGCCACGCTCGACGCCTACTTGAGCTGCCGCTTCAATAACACGCAGGACTCGGTGTGACGCTTGATGCTTCTTGCCATATTTTGACAAGGAGTCAGCATCTTTGCTGAGCTCGTCGTTTTTCATAGCGAGGCTAAATGGTCTCCAGTCGATAAGGACATCCCGCTGTGATGCTACGCCAGAGAGCCAGCGACTGGTCACCCAACACCACGGGCAAGCGGGATCGAAATAAAAATCAACCTTCATATACCCAGTGTAGCACGAGGGATAGTTGACTTTTTAAAGAACTTATG
>CAZHRI010000057.1:0-3418 GCA_964534725.1 uncultured Candidatus Saccharibacteria bacterium | reverse complement strand
AAAAGCTCAGGCACTACTCGACATCATCAAAGAGATCGATTTTCTCTCAAATCCACAGCAGTAGTAATATTCACTGCGAGAGCTAAAAAGCGCGCATATACTACGGCGCGCTTTTTAGTGACGGAAGAATCCATGCAAACTAGCAGGGGAACGAAGCGTCGCGTAACTCTGGGTGGAGACTAGCTAACAAGTCGAGACACGAGTGACTTATGGCGATATATTGACCAGATGTAAGCTCTCTCAGCCTTAAAAAATAGGTTGACTTAACCAGATAGCTAACAAAAAGAGCCTCGTCTGTGAGGCTCTTTTTATATTAGGAATTGTTGGGCTACATCATCCCCATGCCACCAGGCATGCCGCCGCCCATTGGGGCTTCGGCTTCTGGAATGTCAACCACAAGCGCGCCCATGGTTGCCGCAGTTGACGCGATAGATACCGCGTTCTGCACCGCCTCCTTCGTCACGCGCGCGGGGTCAATCACGCCGTCTTTCTTGACATCAACCAGACCCTTAGTCGGCTTCATGACATTGACGCCAAACCCTGGCTTGCTGTCCTCTACCTGCGCCAATAGTGCATCGGCGTTGAGACCAGCGTTACGAACAATCTGCAGGAATGGCTGCTTCAGTGCATCCTTAAGGATTTGTCGACCAGCCGCGATACTATCAGACCCGCTCACCTTAAGCGCAGCCGACAAGTTAACTAGTGTCACACCACCGCCAGCTACAATACCCTCAGCCAGTGCTGCCTTAGTTGCTGCGACTGCATCATCAACCCGGAATTTCTTCTCATCGATCTCGGTCTCGGTTGCTCCACCAACCTTGATGACTGCAACCTTGCCACTAAGTGCAGCTGCTCGCTTGTCGAACTGCTCTTTGTCGTAGTCGCTTGAGGCATTGTCAGACTGAGCGTTGATCTGTGCAATCTGCGCCTTCACATCACTTGGCTTGCCGGCGCCTTCAATAATCGTCGTTTCGTCTTTACCGACAATAACCTTACGCGCCGAACCAAGCACCTCGAGACCAACATTTTCAAATGTCAGACCCTGCTCTTCAGAAATAACCGTCGCACCAGTCAGCACGGCGATGTCGCGCAGAATGTCTTTACGCCTGTCACCAAAGCTTGGCGCCTTGACCGCCACGGTATTGAATACGCCCTTTAGCTTGTTCAGCACCAAGATGCTCAGTGCCTCACCATCTACTTCATCGGCGATCAATACGACATCCTTCTTGCCAGCCTGAGCC
Organism: uncultured Candidatus Saccharibacteria bacterium; assembly: GCA_964534725.1. Taxonomy (GTDB): domain Bacteria; phylum Patescibacteriota; class Saccharimonadia; order Saccharimonadales; family Saccharimonadaceae; genus Nanosynbacter. The sequence goes on along the minus strand of CAZHRI010000057.1, from coordinate 2,177 downwards.
AACTTTTCGAGCATTGGCAGGAACTCCTGAACACTTGAAATCTTTTGATCGGTAATAAGGATTGCCGGCTTTTCATAGACCGCTTCCTGACGACCCGCATCGGTCACGAAGAACGGACTTACCCAACCCTTATCAAGACTAAAGCCTTCAACCACCTCGGCCTCAAGCTCAAGTCCTTGGCCAGCTTCGACAGTTACCACACCGTCCTTGCCAACCTTTTCGATTACACCAGCGATCAGCTTTCCGATCTCTGCATCACCTGCCGAGATAGTCGCGACTTCGGCCACACGTTCGCTATTGCCTTCAACACTTTCAGCGAGCTTATCAAGCTGCTTCACGATTTCCGCACCCGCCTGCTCAATACCGCGTCGTAGTTCCATTGGGTTGTGTCCTGCCGCAATCAGACGATTCGCTTCCTTAAGGATCGAGTATGTGAGGACTGTCACCGTTGTTGTGCCGTCACCCGCATGCTTGTTGAGATTTTTCGCCGCCTGTTTGATGAGGTCTGCACCAACCTTATAGCCTAGTGTTTCACCCTCTTCCTCTGGTAGGTCAATGCTCTCGGCTACTGTCACGCCGTCATGCGTTACCGTCGGACCACCAAAACCCTTGGCAATCACCACATTACGACCCTTTGGACCGTAGGTTACCTTGACCGCATTATATAGTGCTTCTGCGCCACCAAGAACGCGCGCCCTGGCATCATCATCATAAAAAACTTGCTTTGCCATACTATCAACTCCTCCCTAGGCTACCGTAGCCAAAATATCTTCTTCTTTAACGACCAAGTACTCCGTACCGTCAATCTTCAGCTCGGTGGTCGAATACTCTTTATAAATAATCTTATCGCCCTCTTTGACGTGCGTTACGTCGGCGCCGACTGCTTTCACAACAGCCAGCACAGGCTTTTCTTTTGCATTATCAGGAAGATAAATGCCGCTTGCTGTCTGGGTCTTTGCCTCTTCGCGTACCGCGACAACACGATCCGCCAGAGGTTTAATAGGTGTACTCATACCAATCTCCTCCAAAATTGTTAATTATCTACCTCTAGTATTACAAACAAATTAGCACTCGTCAAGTGCGAGTGCTAGAAACTATCTTATGGCACATACTCATTACGAAATCTGCCTGCACCAAGATAGTTGTATTCTCGTTAACTACGCTATACCTCTTGACATTTTTTACAGCTTATGCTAATATCAGACTATCCTTATAAAAAATAAACAAAAGGAATATAAAAAATGTACGAGCAACCAGTAGCAGACAACAGTGAAAAGCTTCGAGCAATTGAGGCTCGGATGGCAGTTGAAGATAGAATTGCCAATGACCCAAACATGACAGAAGATGAGGCGCAGGTGCTCCGTGATCGAAACGCATATCAGACCAACTATCCAGGCATGAGTGAAATAGGTAAAAAATATGCTGACCAGCTTAACACTGCTAGCGAACAGGCGCTAGGGGGTTCAGCCATACGAAGCCTTACGCCAGAAGAACTGGTGGCTCACGACGCATATGCCTCGCGCCCAAATGTGACACAAGAGCAAGCTGACGAATATAAGCAGCAGCTCCTAAGCCGATAGCCTTAGCTAAATACCGGCATATCAACCGCATACGATCTTAACTGTATGCGGTTGATTTTTTGATATTATATGCTACTATAATAAAGCTCATCCGTCCCCACTACGAGAAAGGCGTGTCAATGAGCAGTGCACGGTTCGTGACCAGACAGCCTGGTGATTACGTGCTCAGTGAGCTCTACCAGTTAGAGAGCGGGCCCTTCTTTCAGGTTACCCTAGAAGTCCCCATCTCGGAGGAAGACAGGGTAACAAAAAAACCCGTCCGCCTATTCGTTAGCCGCACTCCAAACAAGGAAGCGGTTTACACCCACCCGAATGGAGATTTGGTTTTTGAAAGTCACGGTCGACTCGACCCAATGGGCTACCCTTTCAAGGTGAGCATCTTCCTCGAAATGGGAGACACCCGCATCAAGGGTGCGAGTATAGCGGTAGAAAGGTATGCTGTAGATGTCATACACCAACACCTCAACGTCCGCTAGCAGTATACCCTCAGGGTTTTCCAGTCCTGCGCTCCGGCGCAGTCGACAACGGAAAACCCTGAGGGGTTTTCCTTTTTAGACCTTTCTCGCTTTACGACGCAGGGTTTCAACTGCCCAGTTC
>CAZHRI010000056.1:0-3473 GCA_964534725.1 uncultured Candidatus Saccharibacteria bacterium | reverse complement strand
AAATGGTTGAGCTGATCGAAGAAGAAGTTCGTGAACTCCTAGAGAAGAACGGCTTCGACAAGGATGCTCCAATCATCAAGGGTTCTGCACTCAAAGCTCTTGAAGGTGACGCTAAGTACGAAGACGCTATTATGGAGCTGGTTGCTGCTATCGATAGCTACATTCCAGAGCCAACTCGTGACATGGACAAGCCATTCTTTATGCCTGTTGAGGACGTATTCTCAATCAAGGGTCGTGGAACGGTTGCTACCGGTCGTATCGAGCAGGGAGTCATCAAGCTTAACGATGAAGTTGAAATCGTTGGTGTTCGTGACACACAGAAATCTGTTGTAACTGGTATCGAAGCATTTAAGAAGCAGCTTGACCAGGGTCAGGCAGGTGACAACGCCGGTCTTCTTCTTCGCGGTATTGAGCGCGAGCAGATCGAGCGCGGTCAGGTTCTCGCTAAGCCAGGTTCAATCGAGCCACACACTGAGTTCGAAGGCGAAGTATATATCCTTAAGAAGGAAGAAGGCGGTCGCCACACTCCATTCTCAAAGGGATACAAGCCACAGTTCTACTTCCGAACTACTGACGTGACTGGTGAAGTTGAGCTACCAGCTGACAAGGAAATGGTCATGCCTGGTGATACGCTAACCTTCAAGGTTAAGCTTCTCGCTCCTATCGCTATGGAGCAAGGTCTAAACTTCGCTATCCGCGAAGGTGGCCGCACCGTTGGTGCTGGTGTTGTTACGAAGATCAACAAGTAACATCGCTCACTATCAAAACAACCCTCGGTTACTCTGGGGGTTGTTTTTTTGGCCGGTGAGCGGTGCCTAATGTTGACAAATCCGTACTGCTTATGCCATCATAAAGCCATACAACCTATTCGGTGTGATCAAAAATAAAAAAAGGAGCGACGCGTGAACAGACAAAAGGCAGTAATTATAGGTGTGGGTATGGTCGGTTCAACGGCGGCGTATACGCTAGCGACCAATAACGTCGTAGATGAGATAGTGCTGATCGATAGAAATGCGGATCTTGCTTGGGGCCAGGCTGCTGATATAAATGACGCCATGGGCATCGAGAGCGGTGTTCGAGTGCGCCCGGGTACCTATGAGGACATCGAGACCGACGACATCGTTATAATTACCGCCGGCACTTCGCAGCAACCAGGTCAGACACGCCTCGAGCTTGTTGAGGTGAACGCCGGTATTATGCGCGGTATTGTCAGAGACGTGATGGCACGAAGCATTGAGCCGTTCTTGGTCATTGTCTCAAACCCTGTTGATGTGATGACGTACGTTGCACTGGAAGAATCAAAGCTACCAAAATACCGCGTGTTTGGCACCGGCACGACACTCGACACATCACGCCTAAAGTCCCACCTGGCTGACGCTATGGACGTTAATAGCCGAGAGGTCGACTGTTATATCCTCGGAGAGCATGGTGACTCGTCATTCTCTACTATTGAAACGGCTCAAATCGGTGATATACCCCTACGTGAGTACCCAGGCTTTGAGGAGCATATGATTGAGAACATTGAGCAGCAGATACGTGATCGTGCCTACAGAATCATCGAAACAAAGAAGTCGACCTACTACGGTATTGGGCAGGTGATTGCAAAGGTGGTCGCAGCTTTGCGTCGGTCGTCTGGTAGCGTATTTCCGGTTAGCTCATACATCCAGGGAGAATACGGGCTTGATGGAGTGGTGCTGGGTCTCCCGTCTGTCGTGAACTCGAACGGCGTACAAATTCTAGCTGGGTACCAAATGACCGAGCGCCAACAAGCGGCGCTTGAGCTGTCCGCAGAGGTGGTGAAGAACGCGATTCAGCACGTATCACCCGAAGATTAGTTGTCTATACGGCGCGTATCTGTTATAATCCACAGCTGTACTATTAATTACCCCGAGAACTTGGCCAGACAGAACATACCTGATTCGAGCGCAAGATTACGGGGACGCACATAAAGGAGTCTATCGTGGCAGACAACCAAGGTATCAAGATCCGCATTCGACTGAAGGCGTACGACCACAAGGTGATCGATCAGTCAGCAAAGCAAATCATCGACACGGCTATCCGTACTGGTGCTGAAGTAGCGGGACCCATCCCCCTACCTACACGTCGCAGTACATACACTGTTGTGAAGAGCCCGCACGTCTATAAGACCGGTGGTGAAACATACGAAATGCGCGTACACAAGCGCCTTATCGACATCACTAACGCAACGCCAAAGACTATCGATAGTCTGCAGAATCTCAGCCTGCCAGCTGGTGTCGATGCAGAGATCCGCATGTAATCTAAGATATATGCAAAAAACCCGCTTCTATAAGCGGGTTTTTTGTCGGCAAAGGCCCGTTATTCGGCCGTTACTGTGTCTGAGCCCAGATATGCTTCTGAGGCCTGCAGTATCTCAATCTGGTTGTACAGGTCCGTGATGCGAGACTGTACACTGAAGGTCCATGCAGTAAATGCGATAGATATGACAGCGATAATCAGCCAGTAGGCTGTCTGTCGTGTCGGCTTGAAGCTCATGAATGGCTGAGGTTCTTTGCATAAACGGAATGACTGCATTTCCGCTGACTTATTCTTTGCAGCGGTGCGTTTAGCAGAAGCTTTTTTTGTCACGGTCTTCTTTGGTGAGGCTTGTGCTGCTTTGGTCGTCTTTGTGGTTTTTGCGGTCGGCTTCTTTGCAGTAGCTTTCTTGGTTGCCATTATGTAACTCCATCATGTTGATAGTTGCTAACATTCATGCAGCGTAAGCAAGGTACGCTCCATTGAATGATTGTATTATGGCGCGTTGGAGTCAAAAACACAAGCTTCTTGGCATTTTTTTGCCAGCTTGGTATACTTGGGTTATCTATGGCTGCAAAAACACAAAAAAATCGCACCTATGCGCGAAATCGCTCTAAGTCTACTGAATTTTTTAGCCGTAAGGGCAACGAGCGACTATACGAGCGTGAAAGCGCATTTTTCCTGAAGCTGGTGATTTTTGTGTTGCTGAGTGCACTATGGATTCGTTTAGAGAATCCGGTAATGGCTGGACCGTTGGTGATCCAGGCTATTCCGCTTGGCTTAATAGTCGCCCTGCTCCTAGTGGTGAAGGTTGAGAAGTACCAGTTCAACCGCAAGATCTGGTACGCCACGTTGATACTGATGGCGATACTGACGTCATTTACGCCAGTGGGAATTATAGTTTAATGTAAGGAGGTTTATGGGCTATGGGGAATATTAAAAAGCCTTACGGATTTACAATAGTCGAACTCCTCATCGTCATCGTTGTTATCGGCATCCTCGCAGCTATCTCCATCGTCGCCTACAATGACATTAACACCAAGGCCGCCGAAGCCAGCCTCCAGTCGGACTTAACTAATGCTTCTAAACAACTAAGCATACTTCAGGTCAGAACTGGCTCTTACCCTCAGGGCAACACTCCACCATCAGACCTCCAACCCTCCAGAGGCAACACCCTTCAGTACACTTCGACTGATGGC
>CAZHRI010000055.1:0-3549 GCA_964534725.1 uncultured Candidatus Saccharibacteria bacterium | reverse complement strand
AAAGTGGGGAATATCCTTGAAACCTCATGAGTGAACAAACTGTTTATACATGAGCTTTCGAGCTCTGTACATTAAAAGAAGAAGCTGTGGTGCGTCCGCAGGATAAATCTAACGCCGAGGGTTTCGCTAATGCCCCTCGCGTGCCGAGTAACCGGAGAATAGCAAACATCGACCGCCCATTATCTGGGCGGAAAGGGGGCTGTCATGGCCAAAATGCAAGTAAGGACCCATGCCGTAGTGCAGCACACCGGGCATGAATGCTTGGCGTGTGAGTCATACCCAGATCTGGGGTATGGTCAACACACCTGTCAGCCGCATGATTGCGGCTGTCCGACGATCGAGCGCCGCTACGCGGTTGCTCCTAGCTCGCCGAAAGCCCTAGCCGAAGAGCTTCACGGCGTAGAAGTCTTATCCATGCCCGACGACTGGGCAGACTACGTCGGACAGAGCACGCTAGCCGACCGGCTAGCTCAGCTCAAGCCAGGTAAGCGGATCGAGCGCTCACCTGGTGGCACCCTCGTCGACTGGGTTCTGTGGGGACCTGAGTCAGAAGAAAACGGTCGCCCTACAGACTGGGTTCTTTGCATCGATGGATGGTGCGACTCGGATGACCGAGCTGCATTGTACGGCGAGGAGGCGAGACTGGAGGTGTTCATCTATCTCTACGTCTCCGAGGGTGCTGAGACGAGCGCCAAGAAGACTGTCGAGGAGATGGTTTTCAGTGAGATTCGCCCAGGGATTATATTCTGGGCGCAAACTGACCCAGTCTGGTTTGAGCAGGCCAGGAAGTTCTTCGGCGTCAGCTGGGAGATAGCGCCGGGTTATATGACTTGCTGAACATCACCAAATCTTGTGAGGGCGTAAAAAATCAAGAACGGGCAATTGGTGTTTCGTCCGAGCAAACGGGATATCCCGTAGCAACACCACGCCTGCCGCGAGGCGGGGAAGTACGATCGAGAACGATAGAGTTCTCTCGGAACCCTCGCCTCCGGCAGCAAACTGTCCGCGACTAATAGTCGCGCTGATGAGTCCTATTTAACAGATTGTGAGGACGAAACAGTAGCTAAAATAAAGGAGGAGAATAATGCCAAAAAATATGAACAAACTAGTTGCTGGCATGGTTGCCGGTACGACTATGATGTTTCCGACAGCTTGTAGCTCGGAGGTGCCGGACACTGCCGATCGTGACATGCTCGTTGAGGCCTACCACGATGTTGTAAGGCGGGGCGAGGATATATCGACGCTTAACGAGGTCGTTGATGCTGCGCAGGGTGACGTGCAATGGGTAGAGGTAGACACGAGTAAGCTATGGATCAAAAATGAGGCAGACGAACGTAGGCTTAGCCCGCTTGAGATTGCGCTCGGAACAGTCGGTGCGACTGCAATGGAAGAGTTCGAAGGCTCGACTGAGAAGCTCTTTGGTGTGAGATATGGTACAGCAGAAGCGCTGAATCCCGATGGCCTGTGTATCACGGCACTTGTGAATGCAGAGGGGCAGGATGCGCAGGAGATTGCTACGGAGTTGTCAGCTATTTATCGAGAGCAGATAGATATCCCTCCTTCGGCCGTGGAGCACCAGGCAATAAGCTACCCGGGCATGCAGATGGCGCAGCAATTCTGCACAGATGCTCTGCGTAAAAGCCTTGAGCGAGGCGTGACGATTGAAGTTCCTCTAGCCGAAGAGGTGGTGGTTGGTGGATATCGCTTACCATAAACTAACTGGGGGTGTTCCCCCAGTCTGTCCGTGGCTATATTGCCGCGCTGATGAGTCCAAAAGGACGAAACAGAGCCTTTAGCCGAGCAGTGTCTGCTCTGACATAGTAAGAGATCAAGATTTGCCTCTCAAGGTAGCCCGCGGTGGGTAATAGCTATGTATCTTTTTGTAGCGCAGGGACTGCTTGACCAAGGGCAGTGTTGATTTACGAGATCAGTGTACCGACTGTTTCACCCCTTGCGGCACGGGCGATATTGCCGTCAGTCAGGAGGTCACAGATAATGACCGGTTTGTGCTCATCCATGGCGACACCAATGGCGGCGTTGTCCATGACGTTGATGGTTGGGCTGGCTAATGCTTCTTGGTAGGATAGTGAATCGTATTTGACGGCATCGTCATGCTTTGTCGGATCTTTATCGTATACGCCGTCAACCTTTGTTGTTTTTATCACAACGTCGCAATTCATTTCTTGGGCCAGGTTGAGTGCCGCGGTGTCGGTGGTCAGGAATGGGCGGCCAATACCGCCACCAACGATGACTACGCGGTTCTTTTCGAGATGCGACAGTGCTCGACGGTAGGTGTATTGATCGATGAATTGGTCGATTCGGACACTTGAGAGCGCACGAGCGTTCAGCTTGGCGTCATTGAATATGTCGCCCAGGGAAATGGCATTCATGAGGGTCGAGAGCATGCCGATATTGTGCGCATTTACTTCCTGGATGCCGCTGCCGGCAATTTGGTTGCCGCGAACGTAGTTGCCACCACCAACCATGATGACGACCTGGATGCCATTTGCGACCATAGGTTTGATTTGTTCGGCAATCCAGCGAGCGCGTTCGTGGTCGAAGCCACTGTCAAATTTGCCCTGAAGCTGTTCGCCTGAGAGTTTGAGAAGGATGCGTTTATACATAAGGTCAGTATAGCAGGGAATTGCTACGGGCATGAAAATAGACGAGTTTTCGGAAGGGTCACCGTGATGTGGATTTTTCCCATCTACTCTGCTCGTCTAGTGTTTCAATGCACTTGCTTTAATGAGAAATCTCCTAATCTGCTTAGTGCTCGAATGGATCGTTAGTGCACCACCATCAGGGGGCCGTTGCCGTGGAGTGATTCGCGACGCAGTCGCTGGTCAACTCGCTTTGCCTCATGGGTGACATGTCGATTGAGTCGGTAGTCATCCATAACGCTCTGAAGGACGCCCCAGTAGCCCGGTACTGACTGGTCGAACCAGATATCCTTGCGGTTCGACATGAGTGAAACTTGCACCGCCACAAGACGACGCTCGACATCGCGAGCGATTCTGCGAAGAATCGACGTCGTTGCATCGATGCTTCGCGGCAGGTCACTTACGGTGACGATACTGCGATTCATCCCGAGAATGACATGCTCGGTGACATGCTTAACGAGATCCTTCTGCCGCTCTCCAACTCCTACGATGAAGTTATCGGTGCCACGCATCTTGCCATGCGACCAGTATGTTGCGTGATCGAATGCCATCAGGATGCGATGCCGTGCGATGAGTAGCTTGAGCGTGAGCTCGTCGTCATCGAATAGACTATCGAACGAATACCTCGGGACGTAGTTGCCGCGGCTGCGACTGGTGATGTGTGCTGAGGTGCGTGACATGACGCGTCTCCTCTCAAATAACGGACCTTCCGCTATTATGCCATCAGCATAGCTTACTCGCTCTAGAGAGTCAACACCTGCTATACTTACCTACATGAAGCACGCAAAACTTCTCTGGATTGACTTAGAGATGACAGGATTGGATCCGGTAGAAGATCGGATTTTGGAAGTGGCGGCTATCGCAACTGACTGGGACTTTACGGAGTTTG
>CAZHRI010000054.1:0-3667 GCA_964534725.1 uncultured Candidatus Saccharibacteria bacterium | reverse complement strand
AGCGCGTCCATATGCGTCACAAACGGATTCGCATCAGCACCACCGGCGGTCGCCTCAAGCACTGCATTGTTGATCTCGATAAAACCCTCTTGGTTCAAGAACTCACGCGTCGCTGCCCAGAATTTCGACCGACGAACAAAACGCTCGCGAACATCTAAGTTAACATTCATGTCAACGTAACGGCGGCGAAAACGCTCCTCTTTGTTAGTCAGTTCTGTCGGCAGCGGTCGCAGTGATTTGGTGAGTAGTCGCAGCCGCTTGACGCCAATTGATATCTCGCCAGTCTTGGTACGGATCACCTCACCGGTCGCCTGCACAAAATCACCGCTATCGAGTAGGTTCAACTGCTTCATGCCTAGCACACCTTGGCCTGCATCGAGTTCAGCTACGTCAGGACCGTGAAGAAACAGCTGCACTTGACCGGAATGATCACGCAGCACAATAAACGCCAGCTTGCCGAATTTTCTTAGCCCGGCCACCCGACCAACTACTGTGACCGATGTACCCTCAAGCTCGTCAAAGCGGTCCACGACCTCACGCGTGCCGTGAGTCCGCTCAGCCCGTGCGGGATACGGGTTAATTCCTAGCTCTTTTAGCTCTGCGAGCTTCCTCAGTCGCTCATCTCGATAATCCTGTAGTGTTGCCATATGTGACTCATTATAACAGATAAAAACCCGCATATGCTGCGGGTTAGTCGTCTCTTACGTAGACCTAGCCAATCTGAACGATTGTGTAAGTAATTTCACCCTTTGGAGTTGCAATCGTTGCGCTGTCGCCAACCTTCTTACCCATCAAGTGTAGGCCGATGGGCGATTCGTTCGAAATCTTACCCTCGAGCGGGTTTGCCTCAACTGGGCCAACCAACTTATAGGTGACTGTCTTTGTGTCGGATTTTAGTTCGACAGTGCTACCAAGGCCGATTGTCGAGCGCTTTGAGGCTTTGATGATTTCAGCTTGCTGCAAGATATCCTCAATATCCGCAATACGCGTCTCGACGAGACCCTGCTCTTCGCGGGCTGCATCGTATTCGGCGTTCTCGCTCAAGTCTCCAAAATCACGAGCTGAGGCAATCTTTTCGGCAATCTCCCCGCGGCGGCCCTTGAGCTCAATGAGCTCTCGCTCGAGCTCTTCTTTTCCTTCTATTGTAATCTGATATGCTTTTTTCATACGTGTAACACACTCCTAATTAACCAGTATTTAGCGTAAATAATCTGTTTTATACGCTACATATAGCGTAGTAAGTCACTTTTAATCTAAGCTACCTGAGTATATCAAGCGCTTCGGACGCTGTCAATACTCTCGTTTCTCCACTTTTTCTCTCTGTTAATTCGAGCTGGCCCGCCTCAACAAGTCGGTCGCTCACGGTCAGTCGGTACGGTATACCCATAAGTTCAGCGTCGGCAAACTTCTTACCCGGTCGCTCATCTCGATCATCATACAGTACCTCTACGCCGGCTGCCTTGAGCTCATCGTAACGTGCGTCTGCTTCACGTGCGCCATGTTCACCGATTGATACAAGATACACTTTTGCTGGTGCAATATTCTCTGGCCAGACCAGACCCTTGTCATCACTGAGCTTCTCGGCGATCACTCCCATAACTCGAGTCACGCCAATTCCATAACTACCGATATGAAGCGACTGGCGTTGCCCTTCTGCGTCGGTGTAGTAGAGGCCCATCTCATCGGTTTTTTGCGTTCCAAAGTTAAAGATATTGCCAACCTCGGCTGTCTTCACCTGCTCCAGCTCGTCCCTATTAATACCAAGCTCGGTCACCGCCTCGTCTATCACCTCTTCGTTGATAGCAATATTCTTCTCCCTGTGTAGATAAATAACGTCCTCGCCTGCCTCACAGATTGTCTGAAACTCATGACTAAACTTCGTAAATGAACCACCGCTCGCAAACGTCATATAGGTGTCTTCGCCAATACCTAGCCGGTCGTACACTCGATTGTATGCATCGATAGTTTGCTGGTAGTAGGCTTCGAGGTGCTCTTTGCTGGCGTGAAACGAGTACATGTCTTTCATTAAGAACTCGCGGCCACGCATGATACCGCTTTTTGCTCGTAGCTCATTGCGCAGCTTGGTTTGGAATTGATAGAGACTGACCGGCAAGTCTTTATAGCTCTGGACATATTGCTTGAGCATGTCGACAATCGGCTCCTCGTGGCTAAAACCAAGCCCGAGCTCGGTCTCGTCTTTGAGCTTAGTCTTGAACCACACATCGACCACCTCGTCGCTCCAGCGACCGGTTGTCTCCCACACATCTTTTCGTTGCAAGGCCGTCATAATAAGCTCACTGCTATCAATGCGATTCATTTCTTCACGAATAATCTGCTTGATATTCTCTAACACCCTCAAACCAAGTGGCAAATAGGCGTAGACGCCGGCCATTTCTTTATACACAAATCCAGCGCGTATAAGCAACTGCGCATTCTTTGCCATCTCGTCACCCGGGGCGGTTTTGCTAGTTTTCACAAATAATTTCGTCATTCTCATGGTATTCCTCCTTATAGCAGCGGTAGTGTGGCCGATTGTATTTGTTCGATCAACTCAGGGTTCACAAATAGCAGATAAAACGCCAGTCCGTTCTTGAGGGCATGCACGAACACTCCCGCCCAAATTGCCCCGGTATGCTCACGCAGCAAGCAGAGTACTAGACTTAGCGCAAACGTATCAATTGCGACCGCCCACTGCAATGCACTCCCCGGTCCTGCCCAGAGGTGGGCCGCCCCAAATGCCAGGCTTGCCATGACAACCGAAAGCCATACAGGCGCCGATTTACGTAGCTTACCGTAGAGGTAGCCACGAAATAGCACCTCTTCGGCGACTGGCGCAAACACAACTAATGTCATAAACGCGAGAACATAGTGCCAACCATCGCCAAGCATGGTTTGAGTAAACGGCAACTGCTGCGCCTGATTCAGGTCAATTCCCGAAGGCAGTAGGCTCATGATAAGCGCCAGCAGCACACCCGAACCAATAATGTATACGACATACGCAGGCACAGTCAGTACGATGTCCATCCAGGCTGGCAGGTCGGGCACTCCTAGTTCTTGACGACTGGTATGCCGCTTCCATACTAGATACGGCAAGCCAACCACTATTACTACAGCGAAGACATACACTAGTGCTGAGAGTGTGGTCACTAATACGGTCTCGTTCAAGCCTGCCAGCGGCACACCGAGCCACATCAACAACCACTGCACCGCCACGACAAATATCTGCGCCAACCAAAAGGCGATATACGTCCAGACGGGCAGCAGTACAACCCAGCCCCAATGGATGCGACGCGGCCCTTGTGGTACATTTACTGCCTTAGAAGAGTTTTCCAACATCGCTCCACGTCACCGCTACCATTAATGCCATCAGCACCAAAAAACCTATCGCTTGAATTGTCTCTTCGCGCTCTTTCGTAAGATCCTTTTTTAACACACGGAAGATTGCCATCGTGAACCACCGACCGCCATCGAGGGCTGGTATCGGGAGAATATTCATCACTGCCAGCGTGAGTGAAATAATTGCTGCGAGAAGCAGCACTTGCGTGAGGCCGGCGTCGAGCACTGACGGGAAGATAACTCCCAAAATACCGATAGGCCCTGCTACACTTTCACTCACCACAGCAAGATCTGCTTTCGCCTCTTGCTTTGATGCTTCATCACCGACAAA
>CAZHRI010000053.1:0-3809 GCA_964534725.1 uncultured Candidatus Saccharibacteria bacterium | reverse complement strand
AACCTAGGAGCTGGAACAGGGCTGAGCGTGCGCGACTACGAGTTGAGTGAGTCCGAAGAGAATGTGCTCTTAAGGACAGACCTCGAGAAGGTGGGGCGAGCTGAAACCTTGATTCATTCGATCGAACACAGCCGTGATGAGGTGGTAGAATTTTCTGAGACAGAACATGAGTTTAGGCGGATGAAGGGTATCGTGGCGCGATTCACCGACAAGGAAGACAAGAACAGAGTCTTTTACACCGTTAAGCTTATTGCTCAGGGACAGGTACTGAAGAGCGCGCTTGCGTGGGAGTTCGCCGACGGAAAGTTTGGAGCGTTTCGCGGTGAAGTCGGTTTCAAGGTGCCAGATGACAACCAGGTACTTATTGTCGGCCCTGACATCTTCGCCTTTAGCCCGGCTAAGTTTGAGCGTATGTTTGGCTACGAATATAAGAAGCAGGCAATTGCTGATCAGAAGGTCGCAGAAATTGAAAAAGAATACAAGCTGAGCTTCCCGGAGGGTCTCGACCTTAACGCGCTGGTGAAAGAGCGAAAAAAGACAATCAACAAGTTGCAAAAACTTGAAGTCGGTGAAATAAAGCAGGAGCAGGTAATTGAGTACGCTGATGAGATGCAGCTAGAGCTAATGAGTGATGATAACGGGGCTATCATCATTATGGATGGGAGCGACCTGGACACGTTCGTTAACCTCATCAACGAAGACTATATTGAGAGCAAGATCACCGGCAAACGGTATGAAATAAAATCAAAGAAATTACTTGGCGAACCTGAGGGCGAGCCACCACGCGGCTAACGGCACGGGTCTTATCAACAAGTAGGGCGAAAGTGTCGCCCTACCTAGCTGGTCGAAGCGCGTGTTCTGTACTAAGATAGAGTAATGGACCAGGAGTTGGCACTTGCGATACTACTGTCGGGCAAATCAGCCCTTTTAACTGGTGCCGCGGGTACTGGCAAGACACACCTGTTGAATACATTTATTTCTCAGGCGAGAGCAGCAGGGAAAAAGGTGTCTGTCACCGCCACCACAGGCTTGGCGGCGACGCATCTAGGTGGCACTACCATTCACTCGTGGAGCGGCATGGGCATCAACGACCACTTGCCAGATAATTTTTTTGAACGCATATCAAAAACTAGGCGCGAGCTGATCACTAAGACCGACGTGCTGATCATCGATGAGATATCGATGATGCATGATTTTAGGCTTGATATGCTTGATGAAATATTACGCAACGTGCGAGATGTGGACGAGCCGTTCGGCGGTATACAGGTAGTGATGAGCGGGGATTTCTTTCAATTGCCGCCCATCAACCGTGGCGATTCGCGCGGCGGGGGATTCGTCGTCTATTCACGGGTATGGCAAGAGCTAGAGCCGGTGATACTGTACTTGACGCATCAATACCGCCAGCAGGAAGGCGAACTACTAGAGATACTGAGTGCACTACGTCGAGGGGACGTTCGTAGGCGGCACGCTGAAATGCTCCTGAGCCGAATAGACGCGACACCAGACGACACAGATATTACAGAGCTCCATACGGTAAATATTGACGTCGACTCAATAAACCATGGTCGTCTGGCGGAGCTGGAGGACGAAGCGCGTCAATACGAGCAGATGACGACCGGGTCAAAGATCTATGTTGAGAGCTTGCAGCGATCAGTCTTGGCGCCACAAAAATTGGTTCTAAAAAAAGGCGCATTGGTTATGGCGGTCAAGAACGCGATGGATCGTAAATATGCCAACGGTAGTATTGGTACGGTTGTGGCATTTGAGCCGCTGACTGACTATCCGATTGTCGAGTTTCGTAACGGCCGCGAAGTGACGATGGTGCCTGATACCTGGGAGATGCGCGACGGTGAGCGTAAGCGCGCGAGCATCTCGCAGATACCACTACGCCTCGCATGGGCAATTACCGTGCACAAGAGTCAAGGTATGACACTTGACGGCGCGCGAATTGACCTGAGAAAGGCGTTTGTTGAAGGCATGGGGTATGTGGCGCTGAGTCGAGTGCGCGACATCGATAATCTCTACTTGTACGGCATTAACCGAAAGGCTTTAGCTGTGTCCCCAGATGCGCTTGCAATTGATGAACTGCTCGACGCGGCCAGCCAACAGGCTGCTGAGAAGTATGAATATTTACGCACGGAGATGAAGCGAAATCCACCTCCAGTATCGTCGGACAAGAAAAAATCCGACTGGCGTGAGCGTATAGACAAAATGCGCGAGACGTACCCTAATGCGTTTCGGCCATGGACCGACGAGCTCGATGCCGAGCTCAAGCAGGATTTCCAGCAGGGTATGGATCTTGATGCGCTGTGCGAAAAGTTCGGTCGCCAACCAGGTTCCATTATTGCTCGCCTGAAAAAGTTTTTTGGTGAGGATGTCGTCGCGTAAGGTGACTGCTGGTATAATCTAATTATAGTGTCAACACCTACTCTCGTCGATAATACTCGTAATTTCCCGAAGCGATTTCTCTGGGGGGC
The DNA here is from genome assembly GCA_964534725.1 of uncultured Candidatus Saccharibacteria bacterium. GTDB lineage: Bacteria > Patescibacteriota > Saccharimonadia > Saccharimonadales > Saccharimonadaceae > Nanosynbacter. Next base: position 1,332 of record CAZHRI010000053.1, on the reverse strand, counting down.
TTCAACGAGCGCACACCAGGTTGAGGGTGGCTTGCACAACCAGTGGACTGTGTGGGAGCTGGAGAATGCAAAGAGTCTTGCGACACGTGCGCCGTATCAGTTTGAAGATCTGCAAAACTGGCCCCATATCGCAAAGGACGCAAAAAATCCAAATAATTATGTTTCTGGGCGCGCAGCCGATCACTTTACCCGGTATGAGGAGGATTTTGATATTCTTGAAAGCCTGGGTATGGATGCGTTTCGATTTGGTATCGAGTGGGCACGAGTGGAGCCCCAAGAGGGTGCATGGGATGCAGCGGCGATCGACCATTATCGTGCGTACTTGCGGGCTCTCAAGGCGCGAGGTATTACTCCGGTGGTGACACTTTTTCATTTCACGCTGCCCGTATGGTTTGTCGAAAAGGGCGGTTTTGAAAAGCGTCGCAATGTGAAGCACTTCGTGCGATTTGCCGAGAAAGTACTGGACGAATTGGGCAGTGACATTAAGTGGATCATAACTATCAACGAGCCAACCGTCTATGTCGGAGAAAGCTATTTTGTGGGCGAGTGGCCACCAAATAAAACAGGTAAGGTGCGGGGTCTTTGGGTGCTGCATAATCTGCTGGCTGCACATCGCAGAATCCATAGGCTCACGAGAGGCGGCCGACGGTGGAAGATCTCGATGGCCCATCATATCCTTCATTTCTATGCCGGTGATGACGCCAGGCTTTCGCGCGCCAGTGCGTGGGTGGCGGACTTGGTTGCGAACCGATACATCCTCGCGAGGTCGAAGCGGCATAGCGACTTTATCGGACTGAACTACTACTTTAGCTACCGTATCTACGGGTATCGTGTGCATAATCCAGAGGAGCATCAAAGCGACCTCGGCTGGGACATGCAGCCGGCACATTTGCAGTATGTGCTCGAGGATCTGTCGCGGCGATACGACCTACCGATTATGGTGACAGAGAACGGCCTGGCGGATGCTTCCGATGAGCGGCGAAAGTGGTGGATTACCGAATCGATTAAGGGTATGAACCAGGCGATGAAAAGCGGCACCAAGCTAATCGGGTATTTGCACTGGAGTCTACTCGACAACTTTGAGTGGGATAAGGGATTTTGGCCAAAGTTTGGACTCGTATCGATACATAGGGGAACCATGGCCCGAACCGTGCGTCCAAGTGCGAAATGGTTCGGAGCAGTCATTCGAAAACTCAGGCACTAAATCTACGCTATATATAGCGTGCTACACCATATATGGTGCCACTAGCCATACCAGACACTAGAGTTTTCCACAAAAATGTGGAAAACTTTTATTTTGGGTAGAATAACCAAAAAATGGGTAGAAAAGGC
>CAZHRI010000052.1:0-3897 GCA_964534725.1 uncultured Candidatus Saccharibacteria bacterium | reverse complement strand
CTATTGTAGCACGCCCGCAAACTACTGCAGAGTGACATCACGTACCAACCCGCCGTCCATGAATCCTCATAAAAACTATGGCCCACTACGCTTTAGATGCACCACGTGCTAAAATTACCCCTATGAAGATAGCTATTCAGGGAGAGATCGGCTCATTTCATGACGCGGCAACTCGTCAATTTTTTAATAATACTGAGTATTCGCTGATGTGCCTACCGTCATTTGGTAGAGTTTTTGACGCCTTAGCCGACAAACAGGCAGACTTCGGTGTTGTGGCCGTAGAGAACTCATTATTTGGCTCAATACACGAGACATATGATCAACTGCTGAAACACCCGCTGACGATCATCGGTGAAGTCGTCCTGCATATCCACCAGCAGCTAATTGCCCACGACGGCGTTAAGCTCGAAGACATCAAAAAAGTCACCTCTCACCCTGCCGCCCTAGACCAATGTCGGTCATTTTTACAAAAACACTTGCCAGACGCTGAGCTGGTTGAGCACGCAGATACAGCCGGGGCCGTCATGGACCTTGCAAAGAGCCGGGACAGATCTGCGGCTGCCATCGCCTCCGACTTCGCCGCGAAACTATATGACATGCAAATAATCGCTCCAGACATTGAAGATGAGCCAGATAACGTAACCCGCTTTATCGCACTGAGTAGGTCGCCTGAACAGGACAAAAGCGCCAACAAGGCTTCACTAATTCTGACTACCCCACACCAACCCGGAGCACTGTACAAAGCACTAGGCATTTTTACCAAGAACGGCTGCAACATGACAAAGCTCGAGTCACGCCCTGTCCGTGGCAAGCCTTTTCAGTATCAATTTATTGTCGACGCCATGACCAACCAAGACCAGCTCATCAGCCTAGTGCACGAGCTCGAGCAAATAGGCTGCCAAACTACCCTGCTTGGACACTATAAAAGCGCTCAGCAAGCTCCCGGGCTAAGCAATCGCCACTAGGTCGATGTCAAACACTAAGTCGCTATTGGCCGGAATATTTTTTGCAGGACTTGAGGCGCCGTACGCCATCTCTGCCGGAATGATCAGCCGCCTGGTGCCACCAACTTTCATACCTGGCACGCCCTGAGTCCAGCCAGCAATGACCTGGTCGAGCCCAAAAGTGATCGCTTCGCCAAAATCATGGCTAGACTGAAAAATTATCCCATTCTTCACCAGCGCACCGGTATAGTGCGCCTTTATCCTCGCGCCAAGCTTCACCTCTTCACCCGTCCCGACCTCGACATCAATGATCTCTAACTCCGCCACCGACTCACGCGGCTCAAAGTTTGGCAGTTTTGTTCCTTCGTATTTCATAAAACTCCTTATCTTACTAAGTTCTATGATAACACTATGTGATCATAGACTTTACAGGATAATGTTGTATAATAGGGGCTGTTGGACACAGGTCGTGTCTTGTACATATCTAGGAGGTGATCTGGTTGCAGTATGCAGCCTATACCGTCAGTCGCGGATCCGAAACGGGCAGTATTCTGCTCGACGCAAATCGGATGAAGCGCGCCATCGATGGCAACACTCGTGACCGCACCTATATCATCATGCGCGTCAAGGAGACCCTTGGTATCCACCGGGGTACGTTCGTCACATGGAACCAGCTGGAGTTTGAGGATCACAAGATCGAAGACGTCGAACTCAACTGCTGCGACTACGACAACTGCCCGGTATGCGACACTGGCAACCATCACTGGTGCCGCAACGGTTGCGCCATATAACTCGCTGACTGAGAACAGTCACACACGCCCGCACTACCGACCCAATAAGGATCGGCAGTGCGGGCACTTTCACTTATTTAACTTATGCTAAAATATAGAGAGTGATATCGAGACTAAAAAGAGCTGGGGTTAACACCCAGAAGTCATTCAGTGGGGCGAAGTTAGCCTTTAGCCGGCCAAAATATGTCACTTTGGCCGTGGTGCTCGCATTCCTGCTGTCTGTATTAATATTCTTTTCGATCAACGCAAACTTCTACTGGCCACTTCTGACCTCCCCACTACCGCTACTCGATAAGCTATCAGTCATCGGCATGCTCATCCAATCGATGCTTGGCAGCTATTTCAAAGACCTAAACGGCGTGCTACTGCTGATATTGTCGATCATCCAAGGTGCCGCCCTGTCACTACTCGTCTACAACCTTAGAAATAACCGCGACATGGATGCCAAGGCGGCAGCTGGTGGCGGTCTGGCGGCCGTCGCCGCCGTCATCGGCCTAGGCTGCGTGCCCTGCGGCACGTCCATCCTCATCCCCATTATGACCCTCATCTTTTCATCTTCGGCCTACACCTTCCTCGACACCGCAAACCTAATAATCCTCATCACGGCGAGCCTACTCAGCGTCTATTCACTCTATAAAATGGGGTTAATTATTCACGTCAACGCCCTAACGGCAAAATGGAAAAAGGAGGCCAAGAAATGACAAATTATCAACGAGGTGGCATAGCTGCCTGGGTAGCGCTTGGAGCTGGTGTGGTATTTTTACTAGCATTATTTATATTTAACACCACAAACCGACCACCAAGCCCACACGTAGCAACTGGTTTTTGGCATGACAACATGGTCCAGGGCGACAAAGAGGTGCCAAATAAACTCGTCGAATATACCGACTACTTCTGCTCTTTCTGTGCCGACTTCCAAGAGCCAACTACCACCAAGCAGTTCGACAAGGAATATATAGCAAACGGCAAGCTGAGCTATGAGGCCCGAGTCATCACCGTACTAAAAGAAATGAGCCCCAACACCGAACAAGGCGCCCAAGCAGCCCACTGTGCAGCAGACCAAAAAAAGTTCTGGGAATACTCCGAGCACATCGTACCGCGCATCAAAAAAGACTTCTTTGACAAGGGCATCGGTGTAAAAAATGTCGCTAACCCCGTACCGATCGACAAGCTACCCCTCGATTACTTCGTTGAGTCGGCAAAAGCAGTCGAGCTCGATAACGACGAATTCTCATCCTGCATGACATCTGAAAAACACAAAAAACAAATCGCCGATGATACACGCCGCGCCATCAACCTCGGCGTCACCGGCCTACCATTCATCGCCGTCAACAACTACACCACGTCCGGCTTCCAAGGTGGCTACCAAGGGCTAGAAATGGTCCTAAAAGCTGGCGGAGTCGAGTAGCGATCTGAGGTCTAGATCATCACCAGGTATAAATCTATACCTGTCAACCTCTACCCGGTAAGGAGCAGCCGGCTCCTGAAAAGTCTCTGCTATGCCGTCACTCACACATGTCTGCCAAATACTGTGTACGCTGCGGTGCGTGATCACGTCGCCCGAATGAAGCTGCGCCTCAAACAAAGACCAACAAGCCGCCCCAAGTTTATATAACCGCTGCGTCCCAAGCCCCCTACCTCTAAGCGACGACTCTGTGTTTGTATCACCAACGAACGGCTTATCTTCATAATATCCATGAGGCGAGTCCACTAGCCTAACCTCACCATAGCCAACAGGACGACTACTGACTGCATCGATGGCCTGAATAGTCGCCTCTTTCGTACCATCTATCAAAACCTTATCGGCACGCCCAATATACGTAGTAGCATCGCCCCCATCGACCACAAATAAATCAGTAAATAAACTGAGTCCGATCTCACCCATGCGCGTGTAGCGTGCGCCAAAGTACGACAACTCACGCGCCACCTCAGTCGGTATATCATTGACGTCTACCGGTGATAACTCAATGCTCATTCTTATATTGTATCATATTTTAGCAAATAAATCAACTAATAGCGTCTCTATGGGGCCTCTACGGTAGGGTTAGCTCAGAAATATCCACCCTCTTTTGCTCCGTCGTATCGCGGTCGCGAATCGTCACGGTATTGTCCTCGAGTGTCTGAAAGTCGATAACGACACAGCTCGGCGTACCGATCTCGTC
>CAZHRI010000051.1:0-3916 GCA_964534725.1 uncultured Candidatus Saccharibacteria bacterium | reverse complement strand
TTGGCTTATCGCCCTTGTTGAGCGTACGCATCGCATCTTTATGGTCTTTCCATAGCCGTGCAATCACTGCACTCTGCGCTTCCTTAATAGACTCAACCGGGACCTTGTCAAATGCACCGCTAGTTACGGCGTGCACACTGACATACTGCTCCCAAATACCCATAGGCAAGTACTGTGGCTGCTTAAGAAGCTCAGTCAAGCGCTGACCGCGATCGATCTGAGACTTAGTCGCCTCGTCGAGATCTGAGCCAAACTGCGCAAAGGCCGCAAGTTCACGGAACTGCGAAAGGCCAAGCTTAAGGTTGCCCCCAACTGACTTCACAGCCTTTGTCTGCGCTGCGCCACCCACACGCGATACCGATAGACCAGCTGAGATAGCCGGACGAATACCCTGATAGAACAGGTCTGTTTCAAGGAAGATCTGACCGTCGGTAATCGAAATAACGTTCGTCGGAATATAGGCCGAGATGTCACCAGCCTGTGTCTCAATAATCGGCAGGGCAGTCAATGAACCGCCGCCAAGTGCATCAGACAGCTTAGCTGAGCGCTCAAGTAGGCGAGAGTGAAGATAGAATACGTCGCCCGGATATGCCTCGCGTCCTGGTGGACGGCGAAGGAGTAGCGACATCTGACGGTACGCTACAGCGTGCTTTGTCAAATCGTCATAAATCATTAGCGCATGCTCACCCTTGTCGCGGAAGTACTCGCCCATGGCAGTACCAGCGTATGGGGCCAAGTAGAGCAGGGATGCGGCGTCGCTTGGGCTAGTGGCGACTACGATCGTCTGATCCATCACCCCCTCTTCTTTAAGTCGATCGACCAGGCGAGCTACCTTTGAAAGCTTCTGTCCGATCGCCACATACACGTTGACAACACCAGTCTTTTGCTTAGCCTGGTTAATCATCGTGTCAATCGCAATAGAGGTCTTTCCGGTCTGACGGTCACCGATAATCAGCTCACGCTGACCACGGCCAATAGGGAACATTGCATCGATCGCCATAATACCCGTCATCAATGGCTCGTGAACTGACTTACGTCCCATCACTCCAATAGCAGGTCGTTCAATCGCACCTCGTTGCTTTGTCTTGATGGCTGGTCCGCCATCGAGCGGCCGCCCGAGCGGGTCAACCACGCGCCCAAGTAGCTCTTCGCCAACTGGCACGTCAAGTACTGCGCCTTTTCGGGTCACCTTTGCACCAGCGCGCACCTTAGTCTCACCGCCTAAGATTACCGCACCAATTTCATCTTCCATCAAGTTCAGCGCAAACGCCTCAACTGCGCCATCTTCTGATTCAATCTCAAGTACTTCACTGTATCCGGCTTTACTTAGGCCGTGCACCCACGCCACACCGTCACCAACGCGCACGACGATACCGGCGTCTTCGAGCCCCTCTGAGCTTTCCAGACGAGCAATCGCATCACGCAGGTTTTTTGATAATTCTGTTACGTCTATCTTGCTCATTATTTCTCCTCTATACTTTCGCCTCTCTTAGGGTCTTTAGCTTGCCAAGAACAGTTGCATCAAGTGTCCGAGCCGGTGTGGTGATTTTTAGTCCACCAATTAGCTCAGGTCGAATGATCTCACGGATATGAACGGTCTTTTTTGGAAATAGGCTGGCGACACGCACTCGCACGCTGTCTTCAATGGCTCGGGCCGACTCAATAGTTACCACCAGTTGACCATTGCGCGACAAGTGGTCTTCGATGTCTCGCACCAAAATATCTGCTTCGCGCTCACGACCCTCCTCGATAAGTAGGGCAGCTAGCTCTTCCATGACCGAGCTATCACCAGCAATCAGTCGGTTGGCAGCATGGGCCGCAAGGACTCGTCGGGAGAGCTGTCTAGCCATTAGTTTTTACCCTTAAGCGCCTTTTCTATGAGCGCGCTATCCTTCTTGGTGTCTAGTTTTTCGTCAATGATTGTACCAGTAGCCATAGCGACCAGCTCTAGTGTCTCGCTCTGCAGGGTCTTCTTGGCACTTTCAATCTCTTTACTGATCTCTTCTCGGGCTGTTGCAACCAGCGTCTCGGCCTTTGTCTCGGCTCGCTTCTGTGTCGTTTCGGCTACCTTTGCCGCTTCATCACGAGCAGTCGCGACAATCTCTGCCGCCTCTTTCTTCGCCTCATCAAGCAGCTCGGCCGTTCTCGACTCAGCTTCGGCAGCATGGCGCTCGGCCTCCATGGCGGCATCAGCACTTGCCCGAATGTCGTCTTCGCGCTTATCGAGCATCGCCGCAAGTGGTGGATAGACAAACTTCTTTAGAATAAACAGAAGGATCAAGAATGCCAGCGTTTGTAGCGCTAACAGCTTCCAGTTAATACCAAGTGACGAGAACAAATCTGCGCTAGGCTCAGCCGTCGCTCCGAGTGTCATAAATTGTGTTGTTATATATTTCACAAAGTACCTTTAGTAAATTACATAACCTTACCGACGATAGCGACGATGAAACCGATGATCGCTAGGGCGTCGATGAATGAAATACCAAGAATCATCATGGTACGTAGGTCGTTGATTTTTTCAGGGTTACGACCTGCTGCGTTCATTGCTGCTGCACCGACAAGACCGGCACCAATTGCTGCGAATGCTGCTGGTAGTGCGTATGCGAGTGAAAATGCTAGTGATTCCATAGTGTTATATTCTCCTTATAACTTATTATTTAACTTGGTTGATTTACGATTCATTCTCCGTCGCCGTTTTAGTGGTCAGGGTAGGGGAATGATCGTCTTCGTGGGCCTCATCGCCATGATGACTGAGGCCGAGGGAAATAAACACCACTGTGAGCATAAAGAAGATGTACGCCTGAATACCACCAATAAACAGCTCAAACAGGTAAAACGGCTGCAGGGCTAACGGTGAAACATACTGAGTGAGGTAGGCAATCATAATCAACAGCACCTCGCCAGCCAGCACATTACCAAACAAACGGAAGCTCAGGCCAAGCATACGAGAGAACTCTGCGACGAGCTCAAGAATACCAACAAATGCCATGATCGGGTCTTTAAGCGGATTAAAGAAATATCGGCCGAGATTCGCCTTCATTCCCATATATTTCACGGCATAAATCTGCGCCGCAACAATGGTGACGATAGCCAGGGCAAACGTCATATTGAGATCAGCCACAAACGGCCGGAACAGTGGCGTGTCGCCAACAGTGATTGAGCCGACTATCGGAAGGATTCCCATCCAGTACTGCGCGATAACGAAGAAAAAGATGGTTATCGCAAGAGGTGCGACCTTCTTGGCCCATTTTTCTTCAGGGATAACCTGCTTGACAGTCTCGTACAGACCTTCGAACGTCCACATAACTAGTCGAGTGGCAAAGTTTGAGCTCTTTCGACCTAGCGCAACAGCGCGCGCCTGAAATAGCAACCACACCAGCACCACAATCCCCAGTGTACCCAGCATGTGAGAATTGGTGATACTCACACCGCCGATATTCAGGACCTCTTCGGCCTTGACAGAGATATGCGGCCCAGCGGCCGCGAACAAGTGCATCATTTCCTAACTCCCTTGCTACGAGATTTCAAGCCGAATAGCTGCTTTTTGATAAGCAAAAACGCACCGAGAAACCCAAGTATAATACCCACGGCCATAAGCCAAGGTTTAGTCTCAAGCTGAGCATCAGCCCACACGCCCAAAAGGGTCAATCCAACAGTCGGAACAAACATCCGCCACGTCGTATCGCCAATAGTACCGAGAAGAACGCTAACAGTCTCGACTTCCGTCGTTTTTTGGCCATCAGAAACAGGTCTTTTACTCTCCATTAGTTCTATAATACCATTATTTGACGTATACTGACAAGTGTATTATGTCTCGCAAAAACCGCTCTAAGCCCCGTCAAAAAACGCTACATATAGCGTCACCTACGCTACATATGGTGTGCCGTGAAAAGCGACGTTTTCCGACTGAAAAACA
>CAZHRI010000050.1:0-4158 GCA_964534725.1 uncultured Candidatus Saccharibacteria bacterium | reverse complement strand
CTCATCAAGGGCTTTGTGCCTCTTTCGAACATGTTCGGCTACACTGGCGACCTACGCTCAATGAGCCAGGGACGTGCAGCTTCAACTATGGAGCTTGCTCAGTACGAAGAAGTACCACCAAACGTTGCCCAGGAGATCATCGAAAAAAGGTCAAAGTAAGTCGCGTTTCGGAAATAGCCCCATGAAGCTGTGTTCGAAAAGCGCAGCAAATAGGCCTCGTGATCAATCAAAAAACCGCTCCATTTATCGGAGCGGTTTTTGATATGAAAATAGCCCACCGAGTGAGCTTCAGCTGAATCGATGATGGATTCGGCGAGCTATTCTCGGTGGGCAGCTTGAGCCGCCTATGAAATGTGTGAAATTAACTGTCGTGGACCCGATACGTAGCCCACTGGTGTCAGTTCATCGAACGCATCGAGATCCGTGATCTTGCCCGGGTAGGCTAGCGCAGCATTGCGTAGCGCTGTCTTGCACCTGCTGCAGCTGGCTCCTTCGAGGTAGTTTTCACCGCATGCCATGCATTCCGCGTGGCTTTCGTACACCGCAACGGTGTGGTATACGATTTCTTGGTCGGAAATTACAGTCATTCCAACCATCCTTTCCATAGGTGTGCGGGTCTCTAGGTAGAGACTTCAATCAGATGATAATATAAACACCAGACAATGTCAATAATAATATAGCGTTACGTCCGGCTCAATTTGCGTCGCGGAAGCTTATTGTATAAGCGTATAAGACGTCTCCGCAAGGGTCGACCAATCATATTTCCTAGCGTCGCGCCTGCTGCAACAGCGAGACCAACCATAACTGCCTGTACAAGCACGGCGATAGCCGTCATAAACTGCGGGTCACCCGGTGGATGGTAGACTGTACCCATGAGACCGTTGTAGAGCGAGAGTCCTGGTACTAGCGGCACAACCCCTGCAGCAATAATGGCGACAGAAGGAATGCGCCAGAAGCGTGAAACAAACGTAGCCATGAGACCAATGCATGCTGCAGCAATTCCACTTGCGATGACTACGCCAAAATCCCACGATAGAGCCAATCGCGACACCCACCATCCGAGCATGCCTACGCCGCCGGCAATGAGCGTTCCAAGAATATGTGCATGGTTACGCATTGCAAACCCAGCCGCAATAATTAGTGCACCAACGTATTGCATGAATGCATCGGTGAGCATAAGTCTGTCTGGTGTCGCAGGAAAACTTATACCAAAGCGCGTTGCGATGTAGAGGCCCGTAAGCACGCCGACGACAATTCCTCCGGTAGCCATTGCAACTTTAAGTAGGCGTGCATTTGCGGTCACGTAGTATTCATCAATCGCATCTTGAAATGCTCCCACGATCATCATCCCTGCAACCAGTAGGACAATGCCGCCAATCACCATAAGGGTTGGGTTGATAGAGAGCTCAAACGCATCATTAAGCACTACTGTCGCAGCTGCAGCGAGCGTGATTCCAAGCGCTGCAATAATTTGAGAATAAAAGGTCGTAACACCTTTACGTCCTAGCCAGCGAAGCAACCCCGTAACGATAAATCCTGTTAAGAAGGCGAGGGCAATCATGAGCCCGGCCCCATCGTAGAGCACCACCACTCCTGCGCTGACTGCGCCACCTGCGCTATAGATGAGACTCCGATGAAGGCGCTTTGGCTTGGTAAGTATTTTGTCGACTTGTTTCTCGGCATCATCAAGCGAGAGTTGCTTGTCACGGATTGATAGTGCAAGTGACTGCAGCGCTTGAATAGTCTGGTAGTTCGCATCATCTAAGACAATAGTACGCATGAGAGTGAGTGGTTCGCGGTCAATGCCACGGTCCTGTGACAGGGTGATAAGTGTTGAGTTGACGTCAACGTGTACACGTCGTTTGCAATAGGTATTCGTTATGCCGAGGGACATATGCACCACATCGCTCGCTGGAACGCCCATCGTGAGGAGCTGATCTGCCACAGTCATCACCAGTCGTAGCGCGCGCATATTGGGTGTGAGGCTTTCGTCAATTTTATCAATAGGTGACACTGCAACATCGTCTGTAGGGCGAGTCAAGAGTCGGATCATGTCGCGGATGTATCGTAGAAAAAGCATGTCAGTCGACCTTATGAAATACGGTTGCGGTACGTGCAGGGAGGTAGGCGCGGAGAATATTGCGATCTGCTTGGGGTTTGGTTAAGAACTTTGTAGAGTGGTCGATTCGTCCCTGGCCGCCAAACTCCGTATCGTCACTACTAAATTCGACACGGTACGAGCCAGCAGGGGCGAGGATTTGGTGACCGGTGAGCGAGACGTCCGGAGAGAAGTTAAATACAAACAAGTAGTTGCCGCGTACAAAACTAATAGAGCGGCTGTAGTCATTCACCTCGACGTAATGAGATCCAGGCTCGGTGATGGCTTTGATGACTTCGAGCATTCGCACATCAAACGCACCTAGCCATTCATATTGAAGCAGGTCATTGTCGGCCAGGCTCCATTGTCTGCGTGCGTGCTGGTATGACCAGTCGTTGCCTTCACGCGGAAAGTCGATCCACTCTGGGTGGCCAAATTCATTGCCCATAAAGTTCAAGTAGCCGCCACCATGAAGACTAGCCGTCAGTAGGCGAATCATCTTGTGAAGTGCTACTCCGCGTTCGACAATGACGCTGGTGTCGGTTTTTTGCATATGCCAGTACATGTCCTGTTCTATAAGACGAAAAATCAACGTCTTGTCTCCAACCAGCGCCTGGTCGTGACTTTCGGCGTAGGTGATGACTCTCTCTTCTGGACGGTGAGAGCTTAGGGTGTGGAATAGATGACCAAGATTCCATTCTTCATCGGGCTGCTCTTTGAGGGTCTTAATCCAAAGGTCTGGCGTGCCCATAGCGAGGCGATAGTCAAAGCCTAGTCCTTCGTCCTGTATGGGTCCAGCCACGCCAGGAAGGCCACTCATCTCCTCGGCAACGGTCAGCGCACCAGGCTTGACTGTATGGATTAATTGGTTCGCCATGCGCAGATAGACCAGTGCATCTTTATCGACATCATTTTGGTAGTAGTCGCTGTACTCCGTGAAGGCTTTTTCTAGACCGTGGTGAGTGTAGAGCATACTGGTTACGCCATCGAATCGAAAGCCATCAACGCGGTATTCGTCAATCCAATAGCGGCAGTTGCTGAGCAGAAAGTGTAGTACTTCCGGTTTTCCATAATCAAAAACCCGAGAGTCCCAGGCAGGGTGATTACCTTTGAAGTACTGGTTTTCGTCGCCCGCAAAACGACTCAGTCCTTCCACTTCATTCTTAACTGCGTGAGAGTGAACGATATCAATAATTACTCGTAGGTCAAGCTTATGGGCGGTGTCAACTAATTTTTTAAAATCGTCAGGAGTGCCAAAGCGCGAACTTACGGCAAAAAAGTTCGACACGTGATAGCCAAAGCTTCCGTAGTATGGGTGTTCCTGGACAGCCATCAGCTGAATGGTGTTGTAGCCAGCTTTTTTGATACGTGGTAGCACATCTTTAGTGAACTCGCTGAAGGACGACACCTTAGTCTCTTCCGAGCTCATACCCACATGGGCTTCGTAGATCAGTGGTACGTTCGGAGCTTTGGGTGTCTGATATCGCCACCTGTACGGCTTTTCGGGCGCCCACACCTCGGCAGAAAAGTCGTGAGTTGTCGGGTCTTGGACTACACGAGTAGCATATGATGGAATACGCCAGCCATTACCGTTAGACCAGTAGACTCGAAGCTTATAGCGCTGGCCATGCGTAATAGTGCCTATCGGGAACTCACCGTGCCATTGACCATGTTCGACTTGCTTAAGGGTGAAGTCATCTCGCTCTTGCCAGTCAGTAAAGTCGCCGACCAGAACGATCTTGGTTGCGTTTGGCGCCCACTCGCGAAGCATCCAGCTGTGTTCTGTGCGGTGTAGTCCAAAGTATTGAAAGCCAAGTGCAAACGACTCAAGAGGCATGCCATCCAGCACTTCATCCGTCTTCTTTTTTATGTATCTCTCACGTGCTGAAATAACCGCCTTGTGGGGTTTTAGCCATGGATCGATATCGATAAGTCCCATATGCTTACTAGTATACAGGATAAGCTCACACCATCGCCCTCGACTTATTCGAGGAAAATGGTGTGAGACAGAGGAGATGGGCTCTGGTCTCACGGTTGCAGCCATAGACTACAGCAAGACC
>CAZHRI010000049.1:0-4262 GCA_964534725.1 uncultured Candidatus Saccharibacteria bacterium | reverse complement strand
GATCGGATTTTGGAAGTGGCGGCTATCGCAACTGACTGGGACTTTACGGAGTTTGCTCGATTTGAAGCGGTGAAAAAAGTCGGACCCACACTGATGAAGAAGCGAATGGTCGGCGAATTCTGGGAGAAGTATGGCCTGGTACGCGATGCGCTGATTAAGCAAAATGACACAGGCGTTAACGGCCGGACGGTTGAAAATCAGCTACTGGCGTTTATCGATGAGCATTTCGAGGCAGATGAGCGCATTATTCTGGCGGGAAATTCAATCCATCAAGACCGCAAATTTATCGAGAACGAATGGCCGCGGCTCAATGAACGGCTACACTACCGAATGCTGGATGTGAGCGCCTGGAAGGTAGTGTTTGACGGCAAATACAAGAAGAAATTTGCCAAACCCGAGGCTCATCGTGCGATGGAGGATATCCAGGGTAGCATCCAGGAGCTTAAGTACTATCTGAAAAAGATCAAGGTATAGAGCAGAGGCTTAGTCAGCCAATAAAGAGCTTTGAACAGTAGTCGGGGTGGTACAATAGCTATATGACCCATCAAGAATTTGAGAAATATATCCTGAGTTTGCCTGACGTGTGGCTCGACTATCCATTTGGCGAAGGTACTGCCGTATACAAATACGGTAAAGCGAATGACGGTGCAGGCAAGATCGTGGCGATTGTCCATGAAGGCACGGCGCCACTTCGGGTGAGCTTGAAGTGTGACCCGCTGCTCGCCAAAAACCTTCGCGAAAAATACGAGACGGTGCTACCTGGATATCATTTGAACAAAAAACACTGGAATACTATCATCTGTAGCGGACAGCTCGATAACGACGAAATATTTGATCTCGCTCGGCTGAGCTATGAACTTGTCATAAAAGATTAAGAGCGCGTAGCTTCAGCGAATTGTTTTTTAAGTGTCTCGAAGTCGGCAATAGTTTTTTCTAAGAACACTTTCATGCCTTGAGATCGAGTGGTTTGCTCGAGGCGCTTCATCATCACCAGTGTGTCCTCGAGTTGATATGTCATCTCTCTGGCATAGGCATCATCTAGGCGCCCATTCAGGTGTGCATCATCTAGCATTGTCCCAATCTCTTCCGTCGGCTCAAGAGCGGCTATTTCTTTAGCTTGTTTTTCTAGGTCAATCGACTGCGCGGTAAGCGGCTCTGCGATTGATCGATTGGCGGTGATGAGTATCGTCGAGAGAGAACTGTTTGCATCGCGTAGAGCAGTGGTGCGAAGCTTGTCGCCATATTCTGAACTGAGCGTACCGAGCTTTTGCAGGCGCGCAGCAACGGCCAGTGGTGACGGTCCGGCATTCGCTAGGTTAACAGCGGTGATTACAATAAAAATCAGTGACAATAGTCCAATGGCGCCGGCAATAATCATGATGATCTTGGATTTTTTATCAAACCCAGTCGGTGGTGGTGGCGGCGCAATATGGTTGAGGTAATCTATGCCAGTCGGCGCGGGCTGATATGGGTTGTTTGGTTGCATAGGGCTATTATAGCAAGACACTAGGTGCTTGTGCTAGCAGATAAGAGGCGCCACGGGGTATAATGTGAGTATGCAGGACGCTAAGGAAGAGGTGCGAGCACGACTCGGTATAGAGGACGTGATTGGTGAGTATGTCCAACTGAAGCGAGCAGGGCGCAACCTGAAGGGTCTCAGTCCGTTTACCGATGAGCGGACACCAAGCTTTATGGTCAGTCCAGAAAAACAAATCTGGCATGACTTTTCTTCGGGCAAGGGCGGGGATGTCTTTAGCTTTATTATGCTGGTCGAAGGTATGGACTTCAGGCAAAGCCTGGAGCATTTGGCGCGAAAGGCCGGGGTGGAACTCGCGCAGTTTTCTGGAGGAGATGGGCAGTTTGCCAAGCGTAAGGAGCGTGCGCGAGCGGCGCTCGATTTGGCGGCTAAATATTATCAGCAGGTGCTGGTGCGTCAGCCCAACGCGCTAGACTACGTAGTCAAAAAGCGTCGACTTAATCGTCAGACAATTACAGATTTTCAGATTGGCTACGCCTCAGAAGACGGGGCGGCACTGGTGAAGGCGCTGGAAAAGCGTGGTTTTTCGCAGGCTGAGCTCAAAGATGCGGGCTTAGTAAACCGCTTTGGAGGCGACTTATTTCGAGGGCGCATGGTAGTGGCACTAATGGACGGCTCCGGCGACGTGGTTGGCTTTACCGGTAGAATTATCGTTGACGATCCGAAAGCGCCAAAGTATCTCAATACGCCACAGACCATCTTGTTTGACAAAAGCCGACACATCTTTGGCCTTAGTCAGGCAAAAGAGGCAATTCGCAAGGAGGATGTAGCGGTTATCGTCGAGGGTAATCTCGATGTCGTGAGCTCACATCAGGCGGGCGTGAAACATGTAGTAGCCACAGCCGGTACGGCGATGACCGAGCAGCACTTGAAGTCGCTGTCTCGGCTGGCGGGCCGTATACGCCTTGCATTTGACGGAGACAAAGCCGGTCTGGCCGCGACTGAGCGAGCGGTCGCATTAGCACAGCAAGTAGGGGTTGAGCTGGAGGTGGTTACGCTGACTGATGGTGCGAAAGATCCTGACGAGTTAATACAGAAAGACCCGGCACTGTGGCGTAAGGCGACGGAAGCGGCAGTGCCAGCAGTGGAGTGGGTGATTGAACAATATAAACAACGAGAAAACCTCAAGACGGCTGAGGGCAAACGACGGTTTACTACTGCGTCGCTGGCGCTGGTGCGACGGCTGAAAGATGCTGTCGAGCGGGAGCATTACCTGGAGATTATTCAGACAACAACTGGCGTGTCGATGGCGGCGCTCGAGTCTAAATTATCTTCAACCAAGGTGGATGTGCCCGCGAAGAAGCGACCAGTCACACTTACGAAAGAGCCAGCACGACCAGCGTCCACCGAGCTTCAAGATGCGATGCTCGGTATTGGTGTGATTGAGCCATCGACGCGCCGATGGCTGTCGACGATTCAGCCGGAGATGATTGAGGGTGACGAGGCGCGACAGCTATTATCACACCTGCAGCAGGACAACATGCCCATCACTGATAACATACCCAAAAAGTTGCAAAAAATCGAGCAGTATGTGAAAATAGTACAGTTGAAAAGCGACACGCGTTATGCTAACTGGGAGCAGAGTGAATTCCAGAACGAAATGGCCCGCGTAGTTAAGCAAATTGTAATGAAACACCGTGAAACAAAAAAACAGCAACTAATTGATCAGCTGCGGGATGCGGAGACGATGGGTGACGACGTGCGAGCGGAATCGCTTCGGCGAGACATCAACGCGCTGATAAAGGAGAGAGCGTGAGCGACGAAGATATTAAGAAGCCACTAAATGATGAGCGAGACTTTGACGAGCCTGATATTGCTGCCGTAGAGGACGAAGACGAACCAGAAGTCGAGGTTGATTTTAGTGATTCTAAGTACCTCGACGATGTGTCGGACGACTCGGTGCGTCTGTACCTACGTGAAATTGGTAAAATCCCACTATTGACCGCCGAAGAAGAGCTTGAGCTTGCGCAAAAGATTGTCGCAAATCACGATGAAATCGAAGAGATTCGTGAAAAGCTGAATGACGAAACTATTTCTGAGAGTGAGCGTCAGAAGCTGAAGATAAAGTCTGCAAGGTTGAGCAAGCCAAAAGACAAGATGGCTGAGGCCAACATGCGTCTTGTTGTTTCGATTGCCAAGCGCTACTCGGGTCGTGGACTGGACTTCCTCGACCTCATCCAGGAAGGCAATACCGGACTTTTGCGCGCTGTTGAGAAGTTCGACCCGGACAAGGGGTTTAAGTTCTCGACCTACGCCACCTGGTGGATTCGCCAGGCAATTACGCGTGCGATTGCTGACCAGGCGCGGACAATTCGTATCCCAGTGCACATGGTCGAGACAATCAACAAGCTACTACGTACTCAGCGTCGAATGACTCAGGAGCTCAACCGTGAGCCAACTATCGAAGAGCTGTCAAAGGAGCTCGAACTCGAGCCAGAGAAAATCGAATACATTATGAAAATCAAGCAGGACATCTCCTCGCTTGATGCAGGCGTTGGCCGTGATGGTGATGAAGAAGACTCGGTATTGGGTGACTTTATTGAGGACGAAGAGACAATCTCGCCAGAGGATTCTGCAACCAACCAGCTCTTGAAAGAGCAGGTGCAGGATGTACTGTCATCTCTGAGTGACCGCGAACAAAAGATTGTTCGAATGCGATTTGGCCTAGACAATGGCAAGAGCCACACACTTGAAGAGGTGGGGCAGGAGTTTGCTGTCACTCGTG
>CAZHRI010000048.1:0-4348 GCA_964534725.1 uncultured Candidatus Saccharibacteria bacterium | reverse complement strand
CGAGCCATGCTTAACCCTGCCTTTGCTTATTCTTAGGTTTTTTCTTGTTGATGACACGCAGACGACCCTTACGGCGCACTAGCTGGTCATCGGGACTGATTTTTTTTACACTCGCACGAACTTTCATGAGTGATTAAATCTCCCTCTGGGTCAAAACCCAATTAAGGTTTAATATTGTGATTATGCTCCCGCGTGTGGCGGTCGCTCATCTTTTAAGCGGAAACTGATTCTTCCCTTTGTGAGATCGTATGGGGTCATCTCAACTTCCACTTTGTCACCGGGTACAAGACGGATATAGTGCTTGCGCATTTTACCCGAAATGTGTGCGATGATACTATGACCGTTCTCCAGTTCCACCTTAAATTGAGTATTAGGCAGTGCTTCCACTACCTTACCTACCATTTTGATGACTTCCTTTTGACCTGCCATAAGTTACAGTTGTCAATTATACACCAAAAATCAAGGGTGTGCAAGCATATTTATAGATAATCTCATACGAGCAAGGTCTATGAGATAGTTGTGCATGTACTATAGCAGTATAGGTATCGTATGGTCAAGCACAGCATTTTTTTAAATATGATACAATCTTAGATGCAATCACCCTACAGAAAGGAAGCCTCATGATGAGGAAATGGATTGCGCTGGTTTCGGCGGTATTGCTGTCGCTCACGGTAGCAATAACCTCTACCGGAACTGCGAGTGCAACTACGTACTATGGTACGATTTTCTGCACAGGCGGAACCAACGGAGGCAATGTTGTCGGAGTTTGGATTGAGCAGCCAGGCGGAAGTAGCGGCTGGGCAAACTTCACAAATACTGGAGGGGGTAATGCTACGTGGAATTACAACTTCAGTAACGACAACAACTACCAGATCAATGTGGGTTGTGGTGGCACAGCCCAGAACTGGTACAGCAACAATAAGGGGCCATGGGTGAAGCCCTCCTGGGCAAGCCATGATTACATTTGTGACGTGGCGCGTAAGGTTTGCGCTCTGTCATGAGCATCACGACCTGAGTATGTCGTTAAAATGCTCACTAAACCTAGCTCTATGACACGTAGTCTCATTACATTAGTTCACCGATCAGATGCGGAGTATGTCACCGCAGCCGATGCCTTAAAGAAGGATGTTTTGCGTTGGGCAGCAATAGCAGGCTTATTGATGTTCGTAGTTTATAGCATTGGCCTACTCGTATCAGGCGCCGACACCGAAGACTACCCTATAAACTACTATGCACAAATTACCTTCATGAATACGCCGGCTGTAGCAATTATCCTCATGGCTTTTACGTGCTTTGTGGCTGCTGGGTATACGAGGTCTGTAAAGTTTTGGCTGATATTATCTGCGATGTGCATCGTATGGTTCGGCGCTAGGTGGCCTATAGTTAATCGAATAGACCCTACCGGTTTCGGAAGTGCAATATGCGTCATGGTGATGTTTCTTTCCGCGTGGCGGCTCTGGGAATATATTGAACTTCGCTACATCTTTAAGCTAGATAGTCCGTATCTGACGCGATCTGCGGTTGCCGTCTACTCCCTCCTGTTCACTGTCGCGGCTGTACTACTTTTTCCGACCTAGCATCAAAAGTACTGGTACGGCAATCATGTATTGACGAAATATGAGCTACTATGATATAATAAAAAGATAGGCCCCAGACGGGGCTTTTCTTTATATGGCTGTGGTAGTCGCACTACTTATAGTCATCGTAGGTGACCATCAGGGCACGAGAATTGATCTGACGTAGTGCTTCAAGGGCGACAGATACAACGATGAGTACACCGGTTCCGCCAATTGACAGGTTGGTGCCTGTGACGCCCGTGAGCTGGTAGAGTAAGTACTCTGCGATGAACGGCAGTATGGAGACTGTACCGAGGACGAATGACCCAAATAGAATCAACCGATTTACAGTTCGTGCCAAGTACTTCTCGGTTTGCAAACCTGGACGAACACCTTCGATGAAACCGCCTTGCTTTTGTAGGTTTTCAGCAATCTCGTTCGAGTTGAATACAATACCCGTATAGAAGTAGGTGAAGGCAATGACTAGTATGAAGTACAGTGCTGGGTAGATGAAGGCCTCGGCAGTCGTTCCAGTAAACTCTCCTGGGTTAGGAGCGGCAAACCACGTCACAAGGTTGTTTGCGATCGGCTGTAGACCCTCGTTGCCAGATGCCACCATTACCTGGCCAATGAACTGTGGCAGGCTGAGGAACGCAACCGCAAAGATGATCGGGATGACACCTGCAGCGATAAGCTTGACTGGCAGGATGCTCTTTATACCGCCATAGCTCGAGTTGCCCTGTACGCGCTTGGCGTAGTTGATTGTAATAACACGCTGGGCTTCATTCACCTTTACCAGGAAATATAACACCAGTAGCGACACTATGCCGATGATCAGGAATATCCAGAATGCGAGCGGATTGACCGGTATCGTAAACCAGTTAAATACATTTAGTCCGCCCGCAGAAGTATCGGCAAGAGAGGCGATCATTGTGCCAAGCATCTGCGGTAGCTGGCTAATAATACCTGCAAAGATAAGTAGGCTTATACCGTTACCGACACCTTGCTCGGTCATCAGCTCGCCTAGCCACATCAGTAGAATGGAGCCGGCAGCCATCGCGGTTACTGAGACTATCCACTCCATCATCGTTGGCTCAGCAAGTACCGTTGTACCGCCTGCGAGTATGGTTTGTCTCAAGATAAAGATGAAGGCGATCGACTGAACTATAGCCAGCGGTACAGAGATAAGGCGCGTCCACTGTTGGATTTTACGTCGGCCCGACTCACCGTCCTTGTGCAGCTCTTCAAGCTTTGGCACGGCCTTAGTTAGCAGCTGAGTAATGATGCTGGCGGTAATGAACGGGCTAAGTCCGACTAGCACAAGAGAGAAGCTTGCTAATGCTCCACCGGAGAGCAAGTTGAGGAATCCGCCGAGGTCGCTCTGACCAAGTACCGCATTGATGGCTTCGCGCATTTGAGTTGGCTCAGCCAGCGGCACAGGAATATGTGCGAGCAAGCGATATACGACAATTAGACCTAGTACAATCAGTAGGCGCTTTTGCATGTCTTTATTTTTTAGTGACCGTAGAATGGTCTTCCAGCTCATCATCCCAGTATTCCCCTTTAATCTGCTATTCAGTATAAATCACTCCCTCGAGTATACACTACTGATTCATATAATTCTATATTGTGGCGCAGTGAAAGTGACTCACGCATCAAAAAACTCCCCGATAACTTCAGGGAGTTTTTAGTTGAATTTGCGAGAGACTACTTAGTCTCTTCTGTCTTCTTTTGGCTCTTGCGAATTGGCGTAGCGACTTTTTCAAAAGTACCACCAGCCTTTTCGATAGCTTCTACGGCAGACTTTGACGCCGCCTGAACCTTTAGGTCAACCTTGACGGTCAATTCACCGCGAGAGATAACTTTTACAGTGTGGAATGGTGTTGCGATATAGCCTTCTTCGAAAAGAGCAGCGTTATCAACCATCTTGCCCGCAAACGCGTTGAGGTGGTCAAGATAGACAACCTGAGCAGGTGTTCGTAGTGACTTAAAGCCACGGTTCTTAGGAACAGCCTGGGCTAATGGACGCTGACCACCCTGGAACATCGCACGAAGCTTCTTACCAGTACGTGAGTTTTGTCCCTTTGTACCACGACCGGCTGTCTTACCCTGGCCAGATGCGATACCACGACCGACACGCTTCTTATTTTTGCTTGATGCAATCTGAAGATCGTTGTATTTCATTACTTGTCCTCCTTGGCCTTTTTGGCGACGGGAGCTTTCTTGGCTGGCTTAGCCTTAGTGCTGAGCCACTGGTCGCGTGGAACCATTTCCCGAAGTGCTTCAACAGTCGCATATGCGATGTTTACCTTATTGGTTGAGCCAAGTGACTTTGAAAGTAGGTTACGAATACCGGTCACACCGATGATCTGACGAACGACGCCGCCGGCAATGATACCAGTACCAGGAGCGGCAGGCTTCAAGAGTACGCGTGCTCCAGAGAACTTCACTTCGCTGTCATGAGGAACAGTCTCGCCGTTAAGCGGGATAGTGAGTAGGTGCTTCTTCGCAACATCAGTTGCCTTTGAGACTGCTGACTGTACGTCTGCACCCTTAGCTACGCCTACACCAACCTTATCTTTGCGATTACCGACTACGACAAGTGCCTTAAAGCGGAAACGTCGTCCACCTTTTACCACTCGTGCGACACGGTCAATATTTACTACTACCTCTTCAAACTCTTTTGGCGCCTCTGGTGCGTTATTTCGTCGGTCATCGCGACGACCACCGCGCTGCTGTGGACGACCGCCACGAGGGGCTGCGTCTGAGCGAGGGGTAGTATTTGCTGCTTG
>CAZHRI010000047.1:0-4460 GCA_964534725.1 uncultured Candidatus Saccharibacteria bacterium | reverse complement strand
TGGCCAGAGCGCCTTGCTGGGCATCCGTTTTCATGATCATTGAAGCTACCCAGCCCGCGAGTCCACCGATGATTATCCATGTTAATATTCCCATATCACACCTCCCTTGGTTTAGATATTGTGAGTCTAGTATATCATGGTATGCAAAACATAAGTGTTTTAACAGAGTGAAAGGACTATTGACAGAAATTTCATCAGAGCTACGATGACTCTGGCAACGGTCATTCGCGCCGAGTTGCCGGGCCTCAATAAAAGAAAACACCCCAGCGAACTGAGGTGCATTCTTTGGTGGCTCCTCCCAGATTTGAACTGGGGACACAAGGCTCTTCAGGCCTCTGCTCTACCAACTGAGCTAAAGAGCCATATCGGTTATAGGTATGATTATACCAATATGGTTTACATTGCACATTCGGCTTCCTCTGCTCTACGCTTATATGCGTTTCACGCAGGAGCTAAAGAGCTATGCGAGCGGGTAGCGTTGTCTATTGTACTAAAGTTACCAGAGTTAGGCAAGATGGAGCGTGTAGGATATCAGAATCCCATGAAGGTAGGCTTTTCACCACTTTGCTTTTTCGCTTCATCCTGCTCACGTCTAAGAGCGTCGGCCGCCTGCTGCTCAAGCTGCGCGGCTTGATCGGCCTTTTGGGCGATTTGGTCTTGTAGCTGAGAGGCCTGGCTTTGTAGCTGCTCGACCTCTCGCCGAACGCCCTCTGCTTGTTGGCGCAATGTGTCAGAGCTTTGGGCCACAATAACACTCCTTCCTATAGTTACTTCTTCATGTTGTCACCAATTGTGCGCACCGCATCAATCAGTTCAATAGGGAAGAGCATGGTAGTCTTCTGGCTCGGCTCAGTGCTGATGCGCTCGATGGTGTTGAGGGTTCGTAGATTGATTGCACCCGGCTGACCGGCGATTATGCGCGCCGCTTCAGCTAGCGTGAGAGCTGCTTCTTTTTCACCTTCTGCATTGATAACATTGCTGCGACGCTCGCGTTCTGCCTCGGCTTGCTTGGCCATGGCTCGTTTCATGTCTGACGGCAACTCAATATTCTGAATCTTAACATTCTCGACGTCGATACCCCATTTGTCGGTCTCGCTGTCAACAATTTCTTTGATCTTTGCGCTAATTTCTTCGCGCTTCGAAAGTAGCTCATCAAGTTCGAAGTTGCCCGTCACATCACGCAGCGCTGCCTGGGCGAATTGACTTGTCGCATATACATAATTGGTGGTTTCAAGTACTGCCTTCGGCGCATCGATTACTCGGAAGTACACAATGGCATCAACACCAGCCGTCACATTGTCCTTGGTAATGATTTCTTGCTTCGGCACATCAATTGGCGTCGAGCGAATGTCTACGCGGATGAGCTGCTGGAAAATTGGTACTATGATACGGAGACCTGGCTCACGGACACCGGTGAATTTACCGAGTGTCAAAACGACACCGCGCTGATACTGGTTTATTACCTTTAAGCCTGACAAAATGAAGATAACGACCAATAGTCCGATAAAGAACGTAAAACCACCAAATGCTTCCATGCAATCCTCCTTATACTTATGATACTACTTTAGCATATTCTCAGGGAGAGGGGCAATTATCTTGGGGTGGCTAAGTGGGCCCACTATCTAGCTGGGCCAATAGAGCTGGTATACTACAGATATGGGAAAGATACCGTTGGCGGAGCAAATGCGACCGACCTCGTTGAGTGAGGTGATTGGTCAGACGCATCTATTGGGTGACTCAGAGATTCTTCGTCAAATTGTGGCAAAGAAACAGCCAGTTAGTTTGATTTTGTGGGGTCCTCCGGGTACAGGCAAAACCACTCTTGCGCGAATTATTGCCAACGAGGTTGATGCTGAATTTGTCGAATTATCGGCTGTGACCAGCGGCAAGAAAGATGTCGAAAAGGTTGTTGAGCATGCGAGGCAGAATTGGAATTTACAACTGCGAACTATTTTGTTTGTCGACGAAATTCACCGTTTTAACAAGGCTCAGCAAGATGCATTCTTACCACACGTGGAGTCGGGTCTGATTACGCTCATTGGGGCGACGACCGAAAATCCAAGTTTCGAAGTAATCTCTCCGCTACTGTCGAGAACTCGAGTATTAGTGCTTCAGCCACTGAGCAAAGAAGAGATTACCGCAGTCATTAAGCGTGCCCTAAAGCACCTCAAACAGGCCAAGCGAGTTACGCCAAAAGCGATTGATTATCTGGCAGAGCTATCTGGGGGTGATGCGCGAGTGGCACTCGGTAACCTTGAGCTATCATTAAGCCTCAGTGAAAAGGTTACGCCCGAGACCGTAAAGGCGGCTGCTCAGAAGCGATTGCCGGGATACGACAAAAAGGGCGATATGCACTATGATGTCATATCGGCATTTATAAAAAGTATGCGTGGTTCGGACGTGCAGGCTACGCTTTATTACCTATCTAGGATGATTGATGCCGGAGAAGATCCAAAATTCATCGCTAGGCGTATGGTTATTTTTGCGTCGGAGGATGTAGGGCTCGCGGGCAATGGGGCACTTAGTTTAGCGGTGGCCACTTTTCAAGCGGTTGAGCGCATTGGCATGCCGGAGTCTAACTATAGCCTGTATCACTGTGCAACTGCTCTCGCGCGATCTCAGAAGTCGCGGGAGGTAACTGACCTAATGTACGAGGCGAAGGCTCTCTCTAAGCGCTACGACAACAGCCCGGTGCCGCTACACCTACGCAACGCTCCGACCAAACTGATGAAGGACCTTGGGTACGCAAAGGACTATAAATGGCAAGCAGATTTTAAGCACAAAAAAGGTTTCCTGCCAGAGGATATAGATTCGAACAATAAGTAGTTATGCTACAATACGAATCACGAGTAAATCATAAGGAGATTACGCAACGATGTCACCAACAAAACCAGAAGACCAGCAGCCTGTATCACCAGCACCGCAACCGAGCGATCCAGGCGTGCAATACGGACCTGCGCCCGCTTCAGAGCAAACCCCCTACACTCAGCAACCGGTTAACCAGCAGTATTTTGCCCAGCCTCAAGCAGCGCCCGTACAGTATGTGGTTATGGCGGAGTCGCTCAAGGGCGTAAAAGGCTGGCTCCTTTTCTTCGTTATCTGCTTTGCGCTGGCTGGTATAGGCTATATTTCTATGTTCTTCGCCGCGATGCAGGATCTTTCGGCTGCTTCGAATATAGTGACACTAGTGTTCGCTCCAGTGCTAGCGACGCTGTATATCGCAACAGTTGTATTTGTAGCTATGCAAAAGAAGTTGGGCAAATGGCTGGCAATTGGCTCGCTTGGAGTCGGTGCACTTTATAGTGTCATCACTTCTGTTGCTGGCTACGTGACCGGTTCATCAAATGAGTCAGACGCCGTTGGCCTAATCGGCGGAATTGTCGTTGGCCTTGTCTTCCAGGGTCTACTGGTCCTTTACTTTTTCGTTTCAAAACGAGTCAAAGAAACACTGGTCGCTTAGCCGACCTCTTGATCGAAAAAACCGCTCTAGTGTAAGAGCGGTTTTTTGTGTTAATCCTTTTTGTGTCGCTTTCGCTCGTTGGGATCAAGATATCGCTTGCGCAGCCGCAGGTTCTTTGGCGTGACTTCGAGAAGTTCGTCACTTTCGATAAAGTCAATTGATTGCTCGAGGCTCAAGTCGGTGAATGGTGTTAGCTGGATTGTTCCGTCACTCGAAGAGGTTCGCATATTAGTCAGCTGTTTGCCACGACATACGTTAACATCGAGGTCTCCGGGGCGGTTATATAGGCCAACAATCATACCTTGATACACGGTAGTACCGGGTCCGACAAACAACTCACCACGCGCCGAAGCGAGATCGAGTGCATAGGCGGTTGTTGCACCAGCTTCAGTGGCCACTAGGGCGCCAGGACGGGTTTGTTGCAACTTTGCACCAACTGGTGCGTAGCCGTGCGGCAGGCTGTTTATGATGACGGTACCCTTGGTTGCGGTAAGCAGCAAGTTCCTTAGACCAATAAGAGCGCGAGTCGGAATAATGTACGTCGTACGAGTTGCTCCGCCGCTGGTCTGCTCTTGCTTGACGAGAGTGGCACGTCGCGTCCCAAGTTCTTGGCTGATCGCACCGAGGAATTCAGGAGCGACTTCAATGAGGAGCTCTTCTACTGGCTCCTTGATGATCCCATCCTCTTCGATGGTGACGGCCTGTGGTCGTCCAACTTCAAACTCAAAATCTTCGCGCCTCAGCGACTCAATCAGTACGGAAAGGTGTAGCTCACCACGACCAGAAATCACAAAACCGATACCTTCTTCTCTGACGCGCAGTGATACGTTGGTTTCAAGTTCTTGCTTCAAACGGTCACCAATTTGTCTGCTGGTGTTGAACTTAGCTTCCTTGCCCTTGAGTGGGCTTGTATTCGGTCCGAGGTACATACTAAGCGTCGGAGCCTCGATGTCGATAGTCGGTAGCGCTTCAGGATTCTCCTTGTCCGCGATAGTTTCAC
>CAZHRI010000046.1:0-4484 GCA_964534725.1 uncultured Candidatus Saccharibacteria bacterium | reverse complement strand
GGCGCAAAAAGATCGCAGTGGATGTGGTGCCTGCCGAATGGCAAACATACATAGCACATTAGTATGTCTCGAACGTTTTCTATAATAGTAGCGTTCGCAATCACATATAAAAAACACCTCAGGGCACCGAGGTGTTTTTTCTTTTGTCTGCAGTAGGGCTGCTACTCTACTTTTCTTCGCCGAGCTCAACTCCGGCTTTTGTAAGAGCCTCTTTTATAGCGTCCTCAAGTGCGCTTGGGTTGTCCTGGGAGATGGGTACTACTTCACCGTCTATGAAGAAGGTGGGGGTGCCTGTTACTTTGTATAGTTTGCCCAGTGCGACGTCAAAGTTAATTTTTTGAGTAATTGCTTCTTTTGAGAGGTCATCAAGAAAGGTGGCTTCATCAAGCGCAATCTGGCGAGCGTATACAGTAAAGATTTCGTTACGATTGGCTGGGCTTGTGCTTGCCCATTCTGTTTGATTTGCAAAAAGCAGGTCATGCATTTCCCAGTACTTACCCTGCATGCCAGCGGCTTCTGCAGCTGCAGAAGCTGCACGGGCATTTGGATGGATGGTTGTAAGCGGGAAGTTGCGGAAGACAAACGCCATGTTTTCTCCGTACTTCTCGACCAGGGAATTTACTGTCGTTGAATAGGTTACGCAGCCAGGACACTGATAGTCTCCATACTCAACCAGTACGACTTTCGCCTCTGCGTTGCCTCGCACATGGTCGGCTATGTTACCATTTCGCTCCTCGGCATCTAGTATGCGTGCGGCATCTTCCTTGCTGATGTCGCTGAGGTCGAGCCGGTTGCCAATCGACATATACACCATACCAGCAATGACCGCCACTACGATAGCGCTAAAAATTATCCAACGTTTTGTGTCCATTTACCCTCCTTATCTTCACCTATAAGTATACTACGTGTACTTGACTTCGCCAAAATGCAGTACAATGAATCCATGGTTATATTGAGCTTGGTAGTTGCGCTGCTGCTGTTCATCGTATCAGCGACAAGGCCGGTTTCGGTTGGATTGAGCAAGTTTGAGGTGCGACGACGCGAGAAGGCGGGGCTACTCAGCGATCTTGAGGTGCGGCGAGCTCGCTATTTTGCGGATATTATTGTATTGATACGTCTCAAGTCAGCCGCACTGCTTGTGCTGTTTGTGCCGTGTGCAGTTGCAGCGTTTGGTTGGATAATAGGTGTGCTTGTAGGTGTTGCTGTCGCGTTTGCATACCAGGCAATCGCTCGACTGAAGCCAGTTCGATCTGTAGCCGATAAGCTCTATCCGCTGTATGAGCAGTACCTTCTGACATTTTGCGAAAAAGCTCGCTGGTTCTTTGTGCTCTTTTCAGCTGATGACCCATCATCCGCGGAGAGCAGCTATCGTGGGCTAGCCTCAAAGGAGGAGCTACTTTCGATGGTCAAAAAATCCCCTGACATTCTTTCAAAGTTTGAATCGCAGCTACTTAAAAGCGCGCTCAAGTTTGAGCAGGTGCGCGTTGATGAGATAATGACTCCAAGAAGCGTGATTGATTCGATTGACCACAGTGAGTTGCTTGGGCCTATTACTCTGAGTGACCTGCACAAGACAGGCCATAGTCGCTTTCCGGTCACAGACGGGGATGTTGATCATATCGTTGGAGTGCTCTACGTGCGCAATCTGCTCACAATAGATGGAAGCAAGAACTCGAAAAAAGTCAGTCAGGTAATGGATAAAGAGGTTTGTTTCATTCGTGAAGACCAAATGCTTGACGAGGCACTGGCGGCATTTTTGAAGACTCAGAAGCTACTGTTCATCGTCATCAATGAGTTTCGTGAAACTGTCGGTATCCTCAGCCTCGAAGATGTAATGGAGGCGCTGCTTGGTCAAAAGATTACAGATGAATTCGAGCAACACTCCAGTCTCCGGGCCGTCGCTGAGCGCAACCCTCGCAAGAACAACTCTCCAGTCCGTGCCCGGAATGTCTAATCGGTTCCCAAAACAGAGATAACCTGGTAAAATAAGCAAGATGATTAATAGAGTTCTTAGTGAAAACGTGCGTGAGCGCATTGGACAGACGATAGACGTAGCTGGCTGGGTGCACGCCCGACGCGATCACGGTGGCGTTATTTTTATTGACTTACGTGATCATACTGGTCTTGTTCAGCTTGTAGTTAACCCAGAACAGGTAGAGGCATTTGGTGTGGCTGAAACAGTGCGTGATGAGTTCGTGATACGGGCAAACGGCGAAGTGCGTGAGCGAGGGGAGGGGCTGGTAAATCCGAACATCCCATCGGGCGGTGTTGAGATGGTTGTCGACAGCCTTCTGGTGCTCAATCGAGCCGAGACATTGCCAATTCAGCCATTTGCCGATGCCCAGGCTAGCGAAGAGTTGCGCTTGAAGTATCGCTATCTAGATCTGCGTCGGCCAAAGATGCAGCACATGCTCAAGCAACGAGCGGCTATGTTCAAGACTATTCGTGATTTTATGGAGGGAGAGGATTTTACTGAGGTCTCAACGCCAATCTTGGCCAACTCTAGCCCTGAAGGTGCTCGTGACTTCCTGATTCCGTCGCGCTTGCATGAGGGTAAGTTCTATGCGCTTCCACAAGCACCCCAGCAGTTCAAGCAGTTGCTAATGGTCGGTGGACTGAACCGCTACTACCAGCTCGCGGCTTGCTTCCGCGACGAGGACCCGCGTGCCGATCGTCTATATGGCGAGTTCTACCAGTTAGACATGGAAATGAGTTTTGTAGACGATGGTGAGGTTGTCAGACGCACTATCGAACCAATGATTAAGAGTCTAGTTACAGATTTTGCTGGTAAAAAACTGACGGCTGATGACATTCCGCGCATTCCATACGCCGAAGCTATAGAAAAATACGGCTCGGATAAGCCTGACTTACGTTTTGGCATGGAGCTGATTGAGCTAACGGATGTGTTTTCTGATACCGAGTTTGCGGTCTTTAAGAATGCCGAAACCATCAAAGCTATCTGTGTAAAAAATGGCACCTCACTCAGTCGCAAGCAAATCGATACGTTCACTGATATCGCTAAAAGCGAAGGTGCCGGAGGACTGGCGTATATTAGCTACGAAGATGGTCAGCCAAAATCGCCGATTGCCAAGTTTCTGAGCGAGGACGAACTGCAGGCAGTCCAACAAGCTATGGGTGCTGGGGATGGTGACACAATATTCTTTGGCGCCGACAAGCGAAAAACCGTCAACAAAGTACTCGGCCGGTTGCGCAGCGAGTTTGCTACTCACTTCGAGCTCAAAGATCCTAACCAAGTAGCGCTTGCTTGGGTAGTTGACTTTCCGTTCTACGAATGGGATGAAGCTCGCCAGCGAGTTGACTTTGGCCACAACCCATTCTCGATGCCACGCGGCGGCGCAGAGGAGCTAGAAGAAGCGAAGACCGACGAGCAGAAGCTGAGTCTAGTGGCGGACCAGTACGACATGGTGATGAATGGTTACGAAATTTGTTCTGGCGGTGTGCGCAACCACAACCCGGAGACTCTTTACAGGGTGTTTGGGCTGCTTGGCTATGACACAGACTACGTTGACGCAAAGTTTGGCGCGATGATTAACGCATTTAAGTATGGTGCACCACCGCATGCCGGCTGTGCCTTTGGTGTCGACCGCATGTTTATGGAGCTGATGGATGAGTCGAATATCCGTGAAGTTATCGCATTTCCAAAGAATGGTTCTGGTGTCGATCTTATGATGAGCTCACCAAGCTTCGTCGACGACACGCAGAAAAAAGAACTAGGACTGTAGTTTTTCTTCTAGCTCAGCAAGGTCACGTTTCAAGCTTGTCGTATCTGCTAGCAGCTCTTTTGTAGTGCGCAGGTCTCGATGAAGTATCAGGTCTTTAACGTTAAGGAGGGCAAACACTGGCCAGCCCATGCCGCGTGTTTCGAGTAGGCGCTGGATTTTGTCAGTAAAGTTATTCAGTAGTACTTTTTGTTCTCGAGAGAATTGCTGGGAGTGAAGCTTCTTTATCAAGAACCGTCCCGTCGCAAGTATGGCGACCGCTCCCAGTAGCAGCGGCACATAGACCGCTAGCAGCAGCCACCACCACGTGCTCACAAAGTAGGCCAGCGCCCAAATAGCCGAAAATAGTAGCGCCAAGGCAACGCCGACGATAATTGCTGCAATGAGCAGCGCTCTTCTTGCTACGGTTGCGGTGACTGCGCGCAGAACGTTAATCTTGGGTTTCATAGCATATACTCCTGATAGGCGGTCCGAGCCTTGGTTATTTTGGGCGCTATAACAACTGAACAGCACGGGTTGGTTGGATTGTTATCAAAGTATTCGTGATGTTCCGGTTCGGCCTGGTAAAACTCATCGAGCGGTTCGAGGATGGTGACTATCGGTTCATCCCAGTGCCGCTGTGCTCGTTCTCGTGCCGCTTCAAATTCCTGCTTTTGAGTGCTATCTCCATAAAATAGGGCACAGCCACGAGTATATCCCGGTAGGGCCGAAACAACACCCTTGAGTCGCACAAACACAGCCTCG
>CAZHRI010000045.1:0-4554 GCA_964534725.1 uncultured Candidatus Saccharibacteria bacterium | reverse complement strand
TAATTGTCGCTTTGCTCGCACGCCTCGCGACCAGACTAATACCCATCATACCCCAACAATTCGCCTCGGTCAAGAGAATGTTTTACTATTTTGTTGTGAAAAACACAACTAACGCCACAATAACGCCAATTGTCATACCGGCAAGCACCTCAAGCACGGTGTGCCCATGAGCCACGCGCACCGGCTGGAGTCGGCTCTTGACCTCTGTTAAAAGCGTATTCAAAAGGTCTCCCTGGCGACCCGACGAATACCGAACTCGCATCGAGTCATAGATCACAATTGCCGAGAGCAAAAATGAAAGCGCAAATAGCCCACTGTCCATCCCCTCACTCAGTCCCATAAATGCCGTGAACGCGACTACCGTTGCACTGTGAGTGCTCGGCATGCCGCCAGACGGCATCAGCCATGATGGACTTGTCCCATTGAACACTCGACGATTACGCCCCATCATGTAAAACACGTGCTTGAGTCCCTGTGCAATTGCCCAGGCTATTGCGGCAGGGACTAGATACATCACTCGCTTTGCTCTCCGTTTTCACTTTTCTCCATCATACCGATTGATGACACTGCATCGCCGCTTGCCAGCCGCATGATTGTGACGCCCTGCGTTGTGCGACCCAGCAGCTTGATATCATCAAGCCCAAGTCTGATAGTCTGTCCGCTGCGTGAGACCAGTATCGCCTCAATCATGTTCGGCTCAATCGTCTGCACCGAGATAATCGGACCAGTCTTGGCCGTAACAACTGCAGCTTTAATTCCGACGCCACCTCGCTTATGGCTCGGGAAGTTTGCCACTTTTGTGCGCTTGCCGAAGCCTTTTTCGCTTATCACGAGTAGTACCTGGTCGTCATGCGTCACGATATCCATACCAACCACTGAGTCGTTCGGTCGCAGACGCACTCCCCGTACTCCGCGAGCTGCCCTACCCATTGGTCGAGCATCTTTTTCGCTAAATCGAATCGCCTGACCGGCCGACGTAGAGATGACGATATCGTGCGCGCCACTTGTTCGCTGAATCCATCGTAGCTCATCACCCTCATCGAGATTGATCGCAATCAGTCCATTCGTGCGGATATTTGCATAGTCCTTAAGCGGTGTTTTCTTGACAGTGCCCTTGACAGTTGCCATGAACAGATAGCCGTCATCGCCGGCATCTTTGCCGTACTTAACAATTGAGGTAATCTTCTCTTCAGGCTGTAGCTGCAGCAGGTTAACTGCCGCGACGCCCTTGGCGCTCAGTCCGGCCGCTGGCACTTCATATGCCTTAAGCCTAAAGACGCGTCCGCGATTGGTGAAGAACAACAGATAGTCATGAGTATTGGCCGGAACAACCTGACTGATGATATCTTCTTCCTTTGTCGTCATGCCGCGCTTACCCTTACCGCCACGGTTCTGCTTGCGATAGTCGCTCAACAGGGTGCGCTTGATATAGTTTTCATTCGTCAGCAAGATGACAGACTCCTCTTCAGGAATCAACTCTTCGTCACTAAACTTACCAAGCTCATGATTTATGATTTTTGATCGTCGCTCATCACCATACTTTTCTTTCAGTTCAAGCAGTTCGCTCTTGATGATATCCAGAATCTTCTGTTCATCAGCCAAGATTGCCTCTAGCTCACCAATCAACTTAAGCAGCTCGGCAAGTCGATCTTCGATAGCCTGCCGGTCCAGCCCTGTCAGCTTTCGTAGCTGCATCGCCAAGATTGCCTTACCCTGAATCTCTGTCAACTTAAAGTTGCTCATCAAGCCCTTCAGCGCAGTATCGTAGTCTTTACTGCCCCGAATCAGCTTGATCACCTCGTCAATATGATCGAGCGCAATCTTAAGACCCTCAAGCACATGCGCCTCATCACGAGCCTTCTTCAGCTCGTACTCTGTTCGTCGCCTCACTACGCCCTGACGATGGGTAATGTACTCCTGAAGAATCTCTTGCAGACCCAGTACCTTCGGCTGCACACCGTTCACCAATGCCAGCATATTGTAGTGGAAGCTTGACTGTAGAGTAGTCAGTTTATATAGCTGGTTCAATACTTTCTTGGGGTACGCATCTTTCTTTAGCTCAATCACGATGCGCACTTGGCCGCGCGCACTCGAGTCATTGAGGTCACTAATGCCGACAATTTTCTTATCTTTAACCAGCTCGGCAATTTTTTCAATGAGCGTCGCCTTGTTTACGCCATATGGGATCTCGCTGACAATAATATTGTGCTTGCCCTTCTTAGACTCCTCAATTTCTGCAACCGCACGAATCGTTACGCTGCCGCGACCCGACAGATACGCCTGTCGCATAGGAGCGCCGCCATAGACAACCGCACCGGTCGGAAAGTCCGGACCCTTAACGTGCTGCAGTAAGTCATCAAGCGTCGCCTCTTTATTGTCTATCAACTCTATTGTTGCATCTACAATTTCAGACAAGTTGTGCGACGGGATGTTGGTTGCCATACCGACAGCGATACCGATCTGCCCATTGAGCAGCAGGTTTGGCAGCTTTGCGGGAAGAACCACTGGCTCACGCTCTGATCCGTCAAAGTTATCGCGGAAATCGATAGTCTCCTTGTCGATGTCAACCAGCATCTCGTCAGCCGGCTTCGCCATCCTCGCCTCGGTATATCGCATTGCAGCTGCTTCATCGCCGTCCATCGAACCAAAGTTACCCTGGCCCTGAATGAGCGGATAGCGAAGTGCCCATGGCTGAGCCAGGCGAACCATCGAATTATAGATGGCCGAGTCACCATGCGGGTGGTATTTACCCATGACTTCACCGACGATACGTGCACTTTTTACAAACTTCGCGGTACTACGGTGGCCGCCCTGATTCATCGAATACAGAATTCGTCGATGAACTGGCTTCAGGCCGTCTCTCACATCAGGCAGTGCTCGATCAATAATCACACTCATTGAGTAGCGCAGGAAGCTGTCTTCCATGACCGTCTCAAGCGTACGCCTTTCAATACCTGGCGTATCCTGCATAACTTCGCTCTCAGCCGGAATATCCATATCCTCTGGAGCTGGCACTAGGTTTGTCGTCTTGTCGTCTTCCATATTAAATATCCAATTCCTCTAGGTCTACGTCTTTTGCTCGTGTCTGAATAAAGTTCTTTCGCAGCGACACTTCGTCGCCCATCAATTTGGTAAAGATAGCGTCTGCTCGCTCTGCGTCTTCTACATTTACCTGGGTGAGAACTCGGTTCTCAGGATTCATCGTTGTCTCCCATAACTGCTCAGCATCCATTTCACCAAGCCCCTTAAATCGCGAGACAGTCACGCCAGCCTGCTTGATAAGATCCTCTGATTCATCTACATTAACCCCGCGCGCCTTACGCTCAGCGACCACTCCGCCCAGTGCTGCATCTAGCGACGTTTCGTCGTAGACATACTGCTTCTTCTGACCTTTATTGATACTAAATAGTGGCGGCTTAGCAAGATAGACATAGCCCCCTTCGACAACATCTCGCATATAGCGGAAGAAAAATGTCAAAAGCAAAGTGGCGATGTGACTACCGTCGACATCGGCATCGGTCATAATGATGATTTTGTGGTAGCGAAGTCCGTCAATATCAAATTGGTCACCAATACCCACACCAAAGGCCTGAATCATCGCAACAATTTCTTTGTTCGCAAACATTTTGTCGAGACGAGCCCGCTCAGTGTTGAGTACCTTACCCCGAAGCGGCAAGATAGCCTGCGTTCGGTTGTCGCGACCCTCTTTTGCTGATCCAGCAGCAGAGTTACCCTCTACGATATATATTTCGCTTTCAGATGGCTTCTTGCTCGAACAATCCCACAGCTTTCCCGGCAGACCCATACCATCAAGCGCACCCTTGCGGATAACATTGTCACGCGCTGCTCGCGCAGCCTTACGAGCCCGAGCCGCAAGCGTCGCCTTGCCAACAATCTTCTTGGCTACATTTGGGTTTTCTTCCAGATAGTACGCAAAGTACTCATTCATTACCTGCTCAACATAGCGACGCATTTCTGGGTTACCCAGCTTATTCTTCGTCTGGCCCTCAAACTGCGGATCTGGCAGTTTCACCAAAATAATCGCCGTCAGGCCCTCACGGATGTCGTCACCCGTCAAGTTTTCCTCTTTTTCCTTAAGGAGGCTATTCTTTCTGGCGTAATCATTAATGACACGCGTCAACGCCGAGCGAAAACCAATCAAGTGTGTTCCGCCATCAGGCGTCAAAACGTTGTTGGCAAATGGCTTCACCATCTCCACGTACGTGTCGTTGTACTGCACGGCGATTTCGACCATACAATCTTCAATCTGCTTCTCGACGTAGAAAATGGAGTCGTCAATGACGTCCTTACCGATATTCAGCTGCTTTACGTAGCTCTGGATACCACCCTCAAAGTAAAACGCCTGCCTGTCACCAGTTCGCTCATCAACAACTGCCGTATAAATACCTTTCGTCAGGTACGCCTGGTGTCGGAGATAGCTCACAACCCATTTGTAGTCAAATTCAACCGTCTCCTTAAATATAGTTGGGTCTGGATAGAAAATAATTCTCGTCCCCTGCGGTCGATCAGTTTTACCGATCTTCTTGAGCTCGC
>CAZHRI010000044.1:0-4777 GCA_964534725.1 uncultured Candidatus Saccharibacteria bacterium | reverse complement strand
CACCTGGCGTATTATACCCGATATTAGGGTGTTTTGTAAACAGAGGCCGTCTCTACCGACCAATATATCACATTTGCGTAGCGCCCCTCGGGAAATACCAACTCTGCATCGTCATCCATAGCCTGGGCTGAACGGGAGTGAATATAGTCGATCTTCGGCTGATATAATGCGACTGCTGGGACATCTGCCATCCATCGTCTCACAAATGCCTTATAGCGATCAGACCGATGCTTCTCATCAAGCCGCGTTCTACCGCCAGACAAGGCGTCGTCAGCTGTCGCATTGTTGTAGTTGGCGAAGTTTAGCCCGTCAGGAGTCGCTTGAGATGAGTGCCAATACGCATACACATCCGGATCGCCCCCTAGCACCAACTCATACACCAGCACATCAAAATTTCGTGGTTGCAGGATCGCCTGCAGCACGCTCTGTGATGGGTCAAGCGGATCTACAACCTGAATATCAACCCTCACACCCAAATCTTGGCGCCACACGCTCGCCAGTTCTTCTGTGGTCTGGCTAGAGTCTGAGCCCTTAAGGGCGACCATCTTGACTACCAGCTGTTGTCCGTCTTTTGCCCGAACTCCATCACTGAGCACCCATCCGGCATCATTGAGTAGCGACTGAGCCTTCTTCACATCACGCGCTGGCGCAGCTGGCATTCCGCTTGCCTGACTTTCCAGTATCGGACCGTCTAGTGGTGCAGTTGGCCGTCCGATCTGCTCCCTGAGCTTCTCTCGGTCAATGCTCAACGAGAGCGCCTCACGAACCGAGCGATCTGCGAGTGGCCCTTCTTGTGTATTAAACAGGGCATAGACACCGTCGTTGATTGAATATGAATCACTCTCATACATGCGCTTAATGGTATCAGGCAACGCGCTATACGAGAGTTCAGGCGTCGACATGATTTCGTTCGTACGGAGTGCCCGCTCAATGTCGTCTCGAGAGGCATACGCATACAGCTGGAATCTCTCAAGCCGAGGCTCGCCATGAAAATATCGTGGATTTGCTACCAGATGGGCTACTTTTTTACTACCATTTGATGCAGCCGTCTGCATAAGTCGCAGTGCAAATGGACCACTCGTGACCGGTGACTGGCTAAAAGATTGCTCCCTTAGCTCTGACGGCTTGACGCCGGCAAGAACGTGTTGCGGCAGTATAGGAAAAGTCAAACTGTGCATGAACGGTGCATATGCACCCGGGAGTGTAAACACGACCGTATGCTTATCAACTTCCTTAACGCTGAAAGCGCCCCAACCAGAAATTTCCGCGCGTGTGTCAGGGTTTTTCAATGTATTGACTGTGAACACAACGTCGGCCGAAGTCAGTGGCGCACCGTCAGTCCACGTGACACCATCATGAAGTGTCACGGTATACTCTGTCTGTGCGTCATTTACCGAGACCGACTTTGCTACATCCCCCTTAAGTTTTCCGGTTTCGTCGTAGCGGTATAATCCAGCGAATAGCAACTTAGCTGCTGATTTTTCGGCACTAGTTCTGGCAAAAATTGGGTTAAGTGTCTCGAGGGGACCAAGTACTCCCTCCGAGTAGGTGCCACCGCTCGAGGCAGCGTCAACTGTGTATGACTGACGGAAACTCACCCACTGAGCTGCGCTCACACCAGCCAGCACTAAAACCAGGACAATCCATCCGAACACAGATCGCTTGATGATAGATAGCCGGTCGAGGCGAGAAGATACAAACTTTTTCGCATGACGCACCGTTGTCTTTTCCATTTTTCGCACACTGCGACCGAGCGCTTGCTGCGTATGACGCAGTTTGTGAAACTTCTTCCATGACGTTTTTTCGTCGTTCGGACTCATGGCACCTACCCCTGGAAACTAGGAAGCACCATGCCAGCGAGCACAGACAGTATAAATATAACCGCAAAGATAATCGTGACGTCAAACAGGTTCTTATCAAAACCGCGCCTCGTCGTAAAAAGCTCGCCTGACGCGCCGAATCCGGCACCCAGAGATGCACCTCGCTGCTGCAGGAGAATAGACACTACCATCAAAAAGGCTGATCCGAGAGTAATATAGGGCAAAATTGTTTCTACTGACATCTGTGATAACTCCTTATGATTCGCGCTCTAGCTTCCGTAAATCGAGTGCGCTACTTACTATGTAGTTTACCAGACTCAGGATGATTCCTGCAAGAATAGAGTTGCCAAAGGACATCGCGAGCCCTGGCGCCAACTGTAGCGATATATACACCATAAGACCATTGACTATCAGCGTGAATAAACCGAGCGTCACCAGTATGGCAGGAAGAGACAGTATAACTACTATCGGCTTAAGGACCGTGTTGACTATAGAAAATATCAGCCCCGCAATAATAAACGCACTTGCTGAGGCCGCCGGCTCTATTCCATTCAAGCCCGTCCCGAGCAGCCGCACCGCAACCCATATGCCGAGTGAATTGAGCGCCCACCTGACCAGAAAAACTGAAAATTGATTCTTCATACTCATCATAACCTTACCCAGTATATCATTTACTTGGTGCCCGCCCCGTGATGTGGGGGTGTATCTTCCGCGCACGCCCTGGCCCTATCGCGTCTGCAAGCTCGGCTTCGCTCACCTGGGTGAGCGCCCTCACGCTACCAAATTTTTTTATCAGTAGCGAGCGTGTTTTCGGTCCAACCCCCGGTATGTCGTCGAGGGCGCTTTTTGTTTGCTGTGCGCGCCGAAGTACCGAGTGATAGCTAATGGCAAAGCGGTGTGATTCGTCGCGTATTCGCTGGAACAATTTCACCACATCATCAAACGCCGCCATCGTTGCCACTCGCCCTCGAAGGTTGCTTGCATGACCACTCGACTTTTGAGCACCCGCATGTAGGTTGACGACATAAAACTCACCCGCCCGAACTACAATTACGCCCTCGTGAGCTTCTGAAATAACGCGTCGCACATCGACAGCGGAGTCTTGCCGATGCACAATCAGTTCTTCGTTTCTTTTGGCAATCGAGATGATCGGTAGACGGATGCCCCGCTCCTTCATCGCCTTGAGCGCAGATTGGAGCTGACCCTTGCCTCCGTCGATGACGATGAGATCAGGCAACCCCCATGATTTTTGGTTTCGCTCACTAAAGCGTCGAAAGATTGTTTCGTACATACTATAAAAATCATCATTCTGCTGCTTTGATAATTTAAACTTTCTGTATTCAGACCTTGCTGAAACACCATTCTGGAACACAACCATACTTGCTACTACATTTGTCCCGGATACGTGTGAGATGTCGAAGCCTTCAATTCGCTTTGGTTCTTTTTTGAGACCGAGAATATACACCAGGTCTCGGAGCGCCTGATCTTTGGAGATACTCACCGACTCTTGATCGCCGAACATCACGCGTCGCTTGAGTTCGCGCATCGCATGCAGCTTGTTGCGAAGAGACGCCGCATCCTCGAAGCGATGCTCGCGTGCCGCTGCTTTCATATCTTTCTCAAGCTCCTTGACCAGATCCGCTCGATGACCCTTGATATACCGCATCAATCGGCGTAAATTCGCCTTGTATGCATCAGGCCCGTCCACCACTCTTGGGCTAATACCAAGATCCTCGTCGAGCGTTGACTGCCCGGGGCGCCTTGGTTTTGTGAGATAAGGAAAGATTCTACGGAGATAGCGCAAAGCTTTTTTAAGCGCAAATGCATTATAGAAAGGACCGATATATTCAGCGCCATCATCGAGCGGATTACGCGTAAAACTGACGGTCGGCCACTCGTTCTTCATGTCGATGCGAACAAAACTCTGTGATTTATCGTCACGCAATAGTACGTTATAGCGGGGCATGTACCGCTTGACCATTTCACTTTCCAGAAACAGCGCGTCAACCTCAGATTCCGTTTCGAGCCAGTCGACATCTGCGATTTCGCTGACCAACGCAAGAGTTTTATTATCAAAACCACGAGAGGCCTGAAAGTATTGTCGCACCCGATTCCGAAGAATCGCTGCCTTGCCGACATAAATGACCTCACCGGACGATGA
This sequence comes from uncultured Candidatus Saccharibacteria bacterium, assembly GCA_964534725.1. Lineage (GTDB taxonomy): Bacteria > Patescibacteriota > Saccharimonadia > Saccharimonadales > Saccharimonadaceae > Nanosynbacter. The sequence goes on along the minus strand of CAZHRI010000044.1, from coordinate 796 downwards.
CTTATGAAAATACACGCCAGGGCTGGCCGGGAGGGTATCGAGCTTGGCTTTTAATGCATCATTCACTCTGTTATTATACTATGGAGTACTCACTATCAACGAATAGGATACAAACATGCTACCAATCGGGTTTTTATATATCGCTATCGCGCTTCGTTTAATCGGGGGCTTCTCCTATCTGCGGGCAACTATTCGCGGGATAGCTAAACCTAACCCGGTCAGCTGGCTCATCTGGGGCTTAATGCCGATGGTTACCTTTCTAGCCCAGCTCCAGGCAGATGTTGGCGCCGAAGCATTTGTCACACTGGCTTTCGCTACGACGACTATGCTGGTATTCGTAGCAGCCATGCGGAAGAACCCAACGTCATGGAAGCTCGAGGGACTCAACCTGGCGTGTATCACCATTGCCCTGTGCGGTTTGCTGGCATGGATCCTAACAGACGACCCTGTGTTTGCCATTTCACTGCTCATCACCGCAGACTTCGCTAGCACCTTACCGACACTGGTTAAGTCCCTAAAAAGTCCCGCCACAGAATACCCAGCATCGTACTTACTGTCTGCCACTAGCATGGCCATCACACTGCTCGTCATCACCGACTGGCGCTTTGTGGCCGTCGCCTACCCTATCTACGCCCTCACGGCCAATCTACTCATCTTCATGCTCACGAAGCGTAACAAGCCTAAAAAGCGACACTCAAAGCACCGCCGAGCCTAAGATTTCGCGTACAACTCTGAAAGCGCACGGTACGATCGAGTCAAAAACGCAAGCCCCCCTGCTAGGGCTATAGCCAAGCCA
>CAZHRI010000043.1:0-4830 GCA_964534725.1 uncultured Candidatus Saccharibacteria bacterium | reverse complement strand
TCACAGCAGTTGATTAGTCGCGCTGAGGCGCTTCATGCGCTTCACTTTCCTAAGTCGCACGAAGAAATCGAGCGCGGCAAAGAGCGGCTAGCGTTTGAGGAATTGTTTGAAATGTTGCTCGCAGCACAGCTTAATAAACAAGAAAACGCCAAGCTAACTGGCTGGGCAATACCGTTTGATCAGCCGACTGTCAAGTCATTTGTCGAGCGACTCCCGTTTGCACTGACAGGGGCTCAACGTCGAGCAGCCTGGCAGATACTGCAAGATTTCGAGTCGTCGAGTCCAATGAACCGACTTCTTCAGGGCGATGTCGGGTCAGGCAAAACTGTCGTAGCGGGTTTAGCTGCGCGACAAGTGGCTCAAGCGGGCCTGCAAACAGCAATAATGGCACCGACCGAGATATTGGCATCGCAGCATGCGGAGACATTATCAAAGCTACTTAAGCCGTTTGGCGTAACGGTGGCACTACTGACTGGGAGTGTGAAGTCTACGGCCCGCAAAGAGGTGCTGGCGCGACTTGCTGCGGGCGAAATTGACGTAATTGTCGGTACGCATGCGCTGATTCAAAAAGGAGTTGACTATCATAAGCTCGGGTTTGTAGTGATTGATGAACAGCATCGATTTGGCGTAAAACAACGACAGGCACTACTTGAGAAGTCGCAGTATATGCCGCATCTTTTGTCGATGACCGCAACGCCTATTCCGCGAAGCCTTGCCCTGACTTTATATGGAGAGCTCGATGTTTCGGTGCTCAATGAGCTTCCCGCTGGACGAAAGCCAATCGATACCAAGATTTGGTCGCCGGTCAGCGCCCCAAAGCTGTACGAATCAATTGAACACGAGATTGCCGCGGGACGCCAAGCGTATATCATCTGTTCGTTAATAGATGAAAATCCGGACAACGACCGTAAAAGTGTTGAAGCCGAATATAAAAAACTCAAAAGTACTGTTTTTAGTGGACGAACTATCGGTCTATTGCACGGCAAATTAAAACCCGATGAAAAGGATGCGGTTATGCGTAGGTTCACGGCCGGGGAGATTGACGTGTTGGTGAGTACAACTGTGGTTGAGGTTGGCGTCGATGTGCCAAATGCGACCGTTATGCTGATCGAAAACGCCGACCATTTTGGCCTTAGTCAATTACACCAGTTGCGTGGCCGTGTTGGCCGTGGTCAGCACCAGAGCTATTGCCATCTGATGATGAGTGGCAATGATAAGCCGAGCATGCGACTCAAGGAGATTGAGAAGTCGCAAGACGGATTCTACTTGGCCGAGGTTGACTTGCAGCTCCGAGGTCCAGGAGAAATATACGGTCGGGCGCAACATGGCGCACTTAATTTGCAAATTGCTACACTTGCCGATACAAAACTCATCGCAAGGGCTCAAGAGTCAGCAGCGGCATTTCTTGATTCTGGCGAAGATTTGCTACAATATAATCATCTGGCCCGTGCGGTCGAAAAATATCAGCGTCTCACAACGCTCAACTAACCTACTATGTATTCAGGCACAACCTTTAATAAAAAATCCGGACGTCTCATGGGCGTGCACCAGAAGATTGATCGAGTGGCGCGAAAACACATCCAGCCATTGCTGCCCAGTGGAGTAGCTTTTCCTGCACCTAGCCAAATACTGCATTTTGAAGGCAAGAATGGACCCGATGGTATTAAGCGTAAGAGTCCGGCTATCGACGAGCCATGGCATTTTATTAATCCAGAACTGCCGGAGAACGCACCTCTGCTCGATATGATTGACGAGCATATCACCAACCTTGCAGCCGCGCTCAAGGACCAAAACGCTGAAAGGGCGGCTTTTGAGGCGGCTTGGATGGCCCATGCAGTAACCGACGGGTTGACTCCGGCGCACCATTTTCCACTTGAAGAAACGATCAAGCAACTTCGAGGCGGCAAAGGGCTCGAAGCCCGCACTTCAATCGCGAGAAAGAACATAATGACCGGTGAAACAAAAGTGCAGACACTAAAGAACAATTGGAAGTATTGGGGAGCTAAGGGCGCGATGACTACGCATATCGCGTTTGAAACCGGCGTCGCCAGTGTGGTGGCGTATCAGCGCTTTTCTACTGGTGCGCCTAGCTCTAGTGATATAGAAATGGTGCGCACGCAAGGGTATCGAGCATATTTTCTTCAGTGTATTCGTGAAGTGGCTGACATGAAGATGTATGAGCGTTTTTCTTCGTCAGGGTGGACGGCGGCGCTCGCAAAGCAGACCAATCGTCAGCTGATGCCGTTAATTATTCGAGCCGTCACTATGGGCTGGCTTGAAGCTGTATGGCAAGCAGAAACGGAGAACAGATAGCAATGCGCGTCCGACTTATAGCTGGCGAGTATGGCGGTAGGTTTATCGCGGCGCCAAGCACGTCAGCAACGCACCCAATGGGGGAGCGTGTGCGCTCGGCGATCTTTAACAGTATTGGTGGCGAGGTGCAGGATGCGTATGTACTCGACGCCTTTGCTGGCAGTGGTGCGATTGGTCTGGAGGCTCTGAGCCGCGGGGCGAGTCACGTAACGTTTGTCGAAAAAGACCGAGTTGCCGGACGGGTGCTTGCTGAAAACATCGATCTTCTGGGTGTAGCGAACCGCTCAAAGCTTATTAAGACATCAGCACGCAGTTGGCTTGAGACCTCGGAGGTAGGTAATTTTGACATTATCTTTGCCGACCCGCCATACCATAATCCACAGTTATCCACAGTCAAAATGCTTATGGGTCTACTCAAAGTTGGTGGATGTATGGTATTATCATATCCAGGAAGAGGTGAGGTGCCACATCAAGACGGAATTGTTGTGGTGGACAATCGTAGTTATGGGAATGCGCACCTCATCTACTTCCGCCGAGTAGAATGATATGCAGTATTCACATGCGCCTGGAGTCGATCAGGCGCTTTTTTGCTGTTAATGGGAGGCTTACTTTACGATATATAATCGGGCTTCGTAGGCGTCGATTGTACCCAAATCATGCTGTGTGATTGGCCGCATAGACGATGATAGTAGAAGTGAGCATGCCGCAGGTAGTTGAATCGCCTGTGGTTGATCTGCAAAGTTTATTACGGCATATAGAGTGCTATCTTCGCTCGTGCGCGAAAAGGCCAACACGTATCCGCTACCTACGTCAACGCCGTTAAAATTTCCGTGTCTAAGGGCCGGGTAGGCTGAACGGAGTTTTAGTAGGCTACGCGTCATGTAGAGGAGGGAAGACTCATCAGTCGATTGGTCTACGACATTGATAAAGTCGTGATTGGAGTGAACAGGCAGCCATGGCTGGTGGTCAGAGAAGCCGGCAAACTGACTGCTATCCCACTGCATCGGTGTACGTTCGAGGTCACGACTGTCAAATTTGGTGTTGCTTGGACTAAAGGTGTCTCGAATGTCTTCACTTGAAAGATCACCATTTTCCATGCCGAGCTCCTCCCCATAATAGACGAGACTAATTCCCGGTGTGAGTAGGTTTAAGAAGCTAAGGGCTCGGGCGCGTTCGGCACCGAGTCGTGAGGCGATACGTGGCTGGTCGTGATTGCCGACGCCAAAGAATGGCAGCGCTTTTCCATGGGTCCGCGCCAGGTACTGCTCGATTGAATATTTCACATGCTCAGCATGCCATTGATTTTGTCGATATTCCATGAAGAATGCAGATGAGGTCGGATGGACGTTGAGTACGCGCTCGTACTGGTCGTAAATATCGCCAATCTGTTCATCCGGATAGAATTCAAACACAGTATGCCGGTCAGCGTATTCGTCGTTTACCGAGGCAAGCTCGTGAAGGTACGCGTCGAAGTTTGGACCATATTTACACTTATTATGAATGTAAGAGCCATATTGCTCAAGATCATGGTGGTAGTCAGGGTTAATAGGATCGTCGGCGAGGTCTGGATCCTTTGAGATGCCCCAAATCGCATCGACTCGCAGTCCATCAACGCCCAAGTCGTACCAGAAACGAACAATGTTCTTCATCTCTTCGCGAACCGCTGGATTATCCCAGTTCAAATCCGGTTGAGTCGGCAGGAAGGAGTGTAGGTAATATTGGCCAGTCGCCTCATCGAAGGTCCACGATCTGCCAGCTGCCAAGCTGCGCCAATTATTAGGGGCACTACCGTCTTCTTTTGGGTCACGCCAGACATAATATTCGCGCTTTGGGTTGTCGCGTGAGCTGCGCGATTCGATGAACCACGGGTGCTGGTCTGAGGTGTGACACGGCACGAGGTCGATCATTACCTTGATGCCATAGTTGTGTGCAGTTACGAGGAGGTGCTTGAAGTCTTCTAGTGTTCCAAATGAGGGGTCGACATCGCGATAATCCGCCACGTCGTAACCAAAATCGGTCATCGGTGAGGTGAAGAACGGAGAGATCCATATTGACTCGACACCTAGCCACGACAAGTAGCCTAGTCGGCTCGTGATGCCATTTAGGTCACCGACGCCATCTCCGTTCGTATCTTGGAAACTTCGCGGATAAATCTGATAGAGCGACCCAATATCCCACCATGTCTTATTCATGCTATCTAGTATAGGCGAGCTATAGGTAAAATACTAGAGCTTATCGGGGGAGACTGGCCGTAATACGGTTATGCCATTGACAGGCGCTTCTGGCCGTGCTACAACAGATGGTATCACTATTTAAAATATACATAAAAAGGAGATTACTATGTCGGAATTGCCAGTTGGGATGCGGGATAAGAAACTAGAGCAGGAGGCCGATGAAATACTTGATGGGCTAGACGCCATCTTTTGGGAGGTATTAGAGACGGAGCTTGCTCGTTCACGCAGTATGGGTGACGCGGCGCTAATCGGTGCTGCTGCATCAATCGAAGGCTAGGGTTTC
>CAZHRI010000042.1:0-4903 GCA_964534725.1 uncultured Candidatus Saccharibacteria bacterium | reverse complement strand
TATCGTGCCGCAGCTTCAGTGGTAATGAGCGAGCGGGGCACCTCGTAGCCATGAAAGGCATCGACGATTATCAGGTCGTAGGTGGCCTTGCAAGAGTTAATATACTCGCGGCCATCCTGGGTGATAATGCTGAGGCGGCGATTGCGGCGCAGACCAAAATATTTGCGTGCGAGCTTTGGTAGGAGCGGATCGAGTTCGACCGTATCGACCTGAACGCTCGGCAGCCGTTCGATGATTGCTCGTTGTAGCGTAAAGGCGCCGCCGCCGATGGCTAATATAGACTGCGGCTGCAGGCTCAGCACTACCTCGAAAAGCCGTTGATTATAGTCAAACAATAGCTCGGGATCATTGTCGAACGCCATGCCAGACTGTGGCGCCGACGAACCACTGATGAGCAGTCGAGACTCTCGGCCGTTATGGACGCGGTCAATGATGCGGTAGCGGCCATACTGGCTCGCGCCGTCATATACAATACGATTCATTCCCTTTAGTATAGCAGTGCGAGAGTGGCAGTCCAGCTGCTCTCTGCGCGAGAACTCACACTTTGCCAAACTACGCTATATCTGGTGTAGTACGCTATATGTAGCGTAGGTAATTTATTAAATTGGTAAATATATTGCGGCGCCTGACCGAAGGAGGCGTTTTTTTGTTGCCAAAATAGCGGCTACAGTCCAGGCTTGTACTTCTTGTGGAGGCTGTTCGATACGATTTTCCCGCCGGTAGGTATTGTCGTACACGTCGATAATGTGCTGATTAATCGATGGTGTTGCAGAGTCGTCACCTCGCACGTATTCAGGCAGTAGATTGGTCGCGGCAACAACATTCAGAATGCGCTGATCGAGGTCGTTTGCCTGTGCGCTGTAGCCGAGGCGTCGCATACCCTTGGCAATATGGTGAGTGTCCCAGAGCCAGACGCTGCCATTGTGGTATGCGCCAGGTCGGAACCGTAATTCGTCTGAAGCAAGGGTGCGGATGCCGCTGGCATTAAGCATTTCTGGCGAAAGCATGTGCGCTACGACCAGTTCGCGCCGGCGCACAATCTCTGGGTCCGACCCTTCGAGTAGGCGCGAGTTGAGAGTGTGCCCCATGTTTGAGGTGCGGATCTTGAGTTGTCGAAGCCGACCATCGTCGTCTCGGTCGGTGCCGAGCACGAAGTATCCGCCTTTTTGCTGGTCTTCTGTCCAGAACTTATCCATAATAGTCTGCTTGAGGCGTTCGGCGGTCAGGCGGAGCTCGGCTGCCCGTGGGCGATTGTCTAGCACATCTTCAAGCAACTCAGCTGCATCAAGGAGCGCATCATAGGTCGTCACCTGAACTTCAATCGAGGCGATGCCTTGGTTGTGGTTGGCAATTGTGCCGTCCTGGTGGTGGTAGGCGTCCCATGAGTCTTTCCAGACTTGATTTTCGATACCTAGTGGCAGAACCGACCGATATTCTAGCAGCCCTTCGGGGTTTGCACTGAGGCGGCGCTCGATCCACGCAACGGCCGACTCGAGGGCATAGGCGATATTTCGTACTTGTCCAGTTTTGTCGGTATATTCTTCAGCCAGAAACCCTGTATTTTCTTCACTGCGTCGACAATATGCCGTCAAGGTACGAATAAACTCTGGCGTGGCGTCCACGGTGCCGTAGTAGGGCCAGCCCCAGCCTCGCTCTAAACTCAGCTGCAGGGCGATAGGGCTATTTTCATCGCGAACCTCATGAACTATTCGGCCAGGCTCTTCTTCGCGTCGGTTGTTGTACTCTGTGCCCTGGAGGCGAGCGAGCTCTAGGACTGTCGCACGGGCGAGCTCAGGATAGCTCGAGATGAGATCAATCGCAACGCGGAGCGAATCACGGCCAAATACCACCTCATATAAACGTAAATGCTCGGGTGCGTCTGGGTCATGCTCGAGCGTGATGGTTTGCCTGGCTGATGCGGCAACGCTTGGTCCATTTTTGCCGATCTCGTCTTCACGATTTGCTCGAGTCAGTCGAAGAATCTCATCAAGGGTGGAGGGCGGCGTGTCAAAGTAGCGACGGTCGGGTGTGTAGGCTCGAACTAGCTCTTCACCTGGCAGGAGTTTATACCGTGGTGGGAGTTTATTTAACGATTCATGCTGCCAGTCGGTCATATATCTAGTATAGCGAAATGATGCTATAATATAAGTACAATAGTTGAGACTATCGTGCGTAACAGATATCAGATAGATAGGTCAGGAGTTAGCATAATGGCGAAAACTAAACTACGAGTGGCAATTATCACTCCGCCCTGGCTGGCGCTGCCAGTTAAGGGTTACGGTGGCATCGAGCTGGTTATAGAAGGGCTCGTCAAGAATTTACTCAAGCTTGGTGTCGACGTTGAGTTGTTTGGCAATGGTGAGCGAAAGATGCGCGGCGTCAAAACCCACTCACTCTACAAAGAAGAACAGTTCAAGTACATAGAGCGACCGTATTACGACACTATTCCAATACTCCACGCGCACATGACGTTTTCACTCAATAAAATTATCGAAGACGGCAAGTTTGACGTAATTCATGACCACAATACATTTCTTGGGCCGACCCTGCTTGGTTATGCGACGAAGGACAAGCGAATACCGCCAGTGTTGCATACACTGCACGGTCCACCGCCGAGTGATAGCGAGACGATAAAGCGTGACATGCCTGACAATCGACCCCAGTTTGAACAGCTGACCGACATGGGGCGGATGTATATGGTTGGAATATCCGAGGCCATGAACCGGGCTATGCCAAAAGTGAGCCAAAGTCACATACTCACGGCAGTTCATAATGCGGTTGACGTGACCGATTTTCCGTTTGTGGCTGATAAGAAAAACTACTACATAACCCTTGCCAGGTTTACGCCTGATAAGGCACAGCACGTTGCTGCGCGGCTGGCTGCAAAGCATAAATTGCGTTTGAGGATGGCGGGTACAGTCGCTGGCATTGGCACTCCGCAAAAATTAATTCTTGAGCTCTCAAACCCCCTCAGTAAGTATCGAGCGAGCGAAGGATTTCGCTACTATAGCGATAAAATCTTACCCTATGTTATACGTCATCCGCGGATTACCTACTCGGGTAATCTGAGCGGCAAAAAGAAAATGAAGTTCCTTTCTGAGGCCAAGGCGCTGCTGTTTCCGATTGACTGGGAGGAGCCATTTGGCATGGCGGTCATTGAAGCGCTCGCGTGTGGTACGCCAGTGGTGGCGATGAATCGCGGAGCAATGCCAGAGATTATAGAGCATGGGGTGAATGGGTTCTTGGCCAATACCGAGCAGGAATTTGAAGAGTACTTGCTGCGGGTTAATGAAATTGACCCAGCGGCCTGCCGCAAATCGGTTGAAGATACATTTTCGGCTCTCGGTATGGCTAAGCAGTACGTCGAGCGCTACCGCGAGGTGATTGAGTTATCAAAGAAACGTTCATAGTGGGCGCCTAATTAGCAAAGTCTACATTCCTTAGTCAAATGATGATCAGGAGGAGTAGGGCGGGCGAGACACACTCACCTAAGACTTGAGGACAGCTTGTATATCGCCAGTGTTGGGTCGATTTGGACGCTATATCTGGTGTAGTACGCTATATGTAGCGTACACTAGCTCACATTTAGCAGGTTTCCGACAACCAGACCGATGACTGTAGCGATGCCACCGATGATGAAAACTTCGATAGCACTACGAATTGGTGATACCTTGACGATCTTACCCTTCACATACCCGAGAATCAGTAGCCCGACAAGAGCAGCTGCGATGGCGGCAGTACTTGACTGCGCGACAGGTAGGAGCACTATAGGCAGCAGTGGCACCAGACCACCTGCGATGTAGCCAAGATACATCACCATGCCGCTGACGATTGCCTCTTTTTGGTTGGGCTTTTTTTGGTACTCGTGAGCGGACTTGAGGCTGAGATATTGCCCTGAGCCCATTGACAGCGCCTCGACCATGATAGTGACCACGCCAGCCAGGATGATGACTGATTTGTTACCAGTTCCGGCACTGATGCCCACCATCACACCCGTGGTAGAGACCAGGGCGTCATTGATACCGAAGATTGCACTCTGAAGATATTCTTTATTAAGTTTCATATATCCAGTATACCCTGGCGTCGCGACAATGGGCTGCACGTGGTACACTTTCTAGAAGAGGACTATTCGTATATGCCACACACAAACACAGACCAGACACAAAGCACCCACTTTACCACAAATGCGATTCGGGCCATGTTTTTTAATGGCCCGCCGATATTTTTTTGGTTCACAGGTTTTATTGCTGTCGTAGGAATCCTCTCGTCTGTGCATACACTATCCGCTGAGTTGGGTAGCTCATCGGGTGAAGGTATCGCGATGACGCTACTAACAGGGATTTTTATGATTGTCGCGTGGCCAGTGCTGATCTTCAAGGGTGCGATGAGCGGGGCGTCTATTTCGGTAACTTCCGATGATTTTGGCGTAATCGTTGCTGGATGGACTATCCTGGTTGCCATAGTGAGTGCGGTGGTGCGACCATTGATCAAGAAGCGTACTGGGCCAAGAAACATGACGCCAGTTATCGTAGGGTATACCATACTCTTTGCGGTATTCGGCGTTTTGATGACTCTAGTAGCCAACGATGGGGATAGGGGTTTAACGATATTCGTGGCAGCAGTGCTCTACGTCGTGGGAGTTGGATCGTATGTAAAGAAATATGGCACTGACCGAATCTTTGCCGCATTACGAGGTGCCGCAAAGTGAAAAACATCACGTCGAGCCACAACGAAACGCACAAGCATTTGCAAAAGTTAGTTACGAGTTCCAGGTATCGTCGACAGTCTGGCCAGGCAGTTCTCGAAGGCGTGCATCTATGTCAGAGTTACCTGCAGCAAGTGGGGCGGCCACTGATGTGCGTATTTACCGACCGGGCGCGAGAGCAGGTTGAGGCGGCGGCAA
>CAZHRI010000041.1:0-4906 GCA_964534725.1 uncultured Candidatus Saccharibacteria bacterium | reverse complement strand
CCCAATACCAACCGCTATCCAGATGATATATTTATTATTCATATAACCCTATCCTATCGTTATGTCACATATTTATTATTCATATAACCCTACCCTATCATTATATCACATATTGCTTATGATTACAATAGCTCAAGTAGCCTGGCCTCATCGATCACTTCGGTGCCATACTGTTCGGCCTTCTTGAGTTTTGAGGCGCCGACCTTACCCCCGGCGACTAGGTAGGTAGTGTCTTTAGTGACTGTGGGCTGAAAAGTGCCGCCTCGCGTACGAATTTTCTCAGCTACCTCATCGCGACCCATCGACTCAAGCGACCCCGTGACTACGAAGCTTTTGCCCGCAAGGTCACCCGACCTTGTTTTGACTACTGGCTCAACGCCAACCGAGCGGAATTTATCAAGAAGCGCCCTATTGTCCTCATCAGCGAACCAGGTCAAAACACTCTCTGCAACAACCTCGCCAACGCCGTTCACCGTCCTTAGCTCACCTATGGTCGCGGCCGCTATTTGCTCCAGGCCGCCAAAGTGTGCCACGAGATCTATGGCTGTTTGCGTGCCAACATGGCGAATTCCAAGACCATAGAGAAACCTCTCAAGCTGGGGGCGAGTTTTCTGAGCAATTGCATCAATCAGCTTTTGAGCTGAGACATCTGCAAAGCGCTCAAGTCCGAGTAGCTGCTCTTTCGTTAAGCGGTAGATATCCGCAAGATCGCGCACAAGCTGACTGTCCACCAGAGCCTCAACATTTTTCTCCCCCAATGTATTGATGTCAAGCGCACTTTTTGAGGCAAAATGCTTGAGTGCGCGCTTAAGTATAATTGGTCCAGTTAGGCCCTTTACTCGGTACACTGCTTCGCCAGGCGGACGGACAAACTCAAGTTCCGGATATTGCCGCCTGAGCTCTTGCTCATAATTAATCGGCTCTGCGTCCGCTGGCCGCAGCTCTTTTAGCACGGCTTGAACTTGAGGTATGATGTCCCCCGCTTTAAATATAACCACCGTATCACCACGCCGCACATCCAACCGAGCAATTTCATCCGCGTTATGCAGACTTGCGTGCTGGACCGTAGTGCCGGCTACTTGAACCGGGTCAAACACCGCTACGGGCGTCGCTGCTCCCGTGCGACCGATCGAGATGACGATATCTTTGACGACAGTTGTCGCCTCTTCGGCGGCAAACTTAAACGCCACTGCTGCTCGAGGAGTCTTGCCGACCACACCAAGAGCATCGTACTGAGAGCGGCTATTGAGCTTGATGACTGCTCCATCGGTATTAAACGGCAGATCATTGCGCACCTCGCCCAGGTGCTCAACATACGTCATGACCTCATCAATTCCGTGCACCACCTGCGTCTGGCGACTTGTTGTGATGCCAAGGCCTTGCATTGCTTCGTAGCCGCAAGCGATAGTCGGAACGTCGCGCATATCATCGCGCAGCATGTCGTAACCAACAAAATGAAGTGGTCTTTCGGCGACAAGACTTGGGTCAAGCTGGCGAATCGTACCTGCGGCAAGGTTGCGTGGATTTTTGAATAACGCCAAGCCTTGCGCTTCACGTTGAGCGTTTAGCTGCGCAAACTCCCGTTTGAACATCACAATCTCACCCCTAATTTCAGTTCGGCCCTGAAGCAATGAGGCATGCTCAGCCGAATCCCGAAGCCTCAGCGGCACATTTTCAATCGTCCGGACATTCATCGTCACATCCTCGCCTACACGACTATCTCCGCGCGTCACCGCCTGAACCAGCACACCATCCTGATAGGTCAAGGCGCATGCGAGACCATCCATCTTGATATCACAGACATATTCGTCAGAAACACTCGGCAAAACCCGCCTCATACGACCAGCCCATGTACTAACCTCTTCACGATTAAACACATCCGCCAGGCTAATCATCGGCGTACGATGAGCAATCTTAGTAAACTTATCCAGCGGTTGACCCGCAACGCGCTGAGTCGGACTCTCGGGAGTGATTAGTGACGGGTATTCACTCTCGAGTTGAGACAACTCATGCTTAAGGCTGTCGGCAGCCGATTCGCTCAAAATAGATTCATCAAGCACGTGATAATGATAGCGATACTCATTGATTAAAGACCGCAGCTTCGTCACTCGCTCAACAATGTCACCGGGCGGGAGCTGCGTCATCTTCGACAACCTTTCGATAAAATATATACGTATAGCTGGCCATAAACACAATTGAAAATGAGGTGAGCAGTAGCGCGGTCACCGGAACGAGCGGCACCCACTCAAGACCAGGAACAGCCGTTTTTACCGCCCCGTCAATCACAATAATCGGTAACAATATAACAACCCAGACAATCAGCAGCAAAGCGACGGCCCAAAGCAGTCGTAACAATATGCGCATACGCCTCCCTACTACTATGTCTCCAGCCAATTTGAGTGCCTGCGCAGGGTACATGCCAGGGAGCGTGATGATGACCATAGCAAAAAGCGTACTAGTGATCCAATATATCGAAAGTACAGCCATCAGCACCGTCGCGCCACCAAACAACATCAACATCGCTGTTTGGTTGAGTATTCCCGACGTGTCGGCCGCTCCGTACAAGATTATCGCCACGGCTGCTGGCAGTAATTGCAGGAGAAGTATAAATAATAGCACTGCAAGCGCAATAACCGGGCCGCCAGACGAATAGACTCCGTCACGTAGACGTAATTTCTTACCAGCTAGCACACCCCTGAGTAGCCATACTGCAGCCAGCCATGCGTAAAGGCCAAGGAGTACACCAAATATCTGTTGCGATGAGCCTGAGGCAGTAGCATTGCCAGTGACCTGGCTCGTCAGAACTCCCCAGAATAAGGCAAGGTTAGACATAGTGGCTCCGATCAATCCCGCTTCACGCGACTCATCCACGACATCACTAATCTGTAAGTATGTGTCTTGAGACATGATATTTGATAATAGCAGCGTAAGCACCGAGTAGATGAGGGCAAGTCCAATAAATATCTTTTTGTTCTGCACCACGACAGCCCCCACCTGCTTCGTGAGCGACCAATATCCCGGTAGTATAAGAGACCGCTTATAGTCACGACGATGCGTCAATCGAAAACTTCGGTGTGGTCGGCGGCTCAAAAAATCACGTCGTATTTCTGAGAACCACTTGGCACGTCGAGCCATTCTCTGGCGTAGTGACATACTCTTTCGGCGAGAAGCTAAGCTCGCTTGAGACCGAGCTGCTTTCGTAGATAGACTTTTTTCTTTGTTGCTGGCCATACTAATTATTTACTACATTTTTGTCGCAGTATCACGCAGCCGAGCGACCCTATCTTGCAGCGGAGGATGAGTACTAAATAGCTTCGCGAAAAAACCTGGCTGAAGTGGATTGCTCAAGAAAAGATTCGCCGTAGAAGTACTTTGTTTTTGCATTGGCCTGCCATAGGCCTGGAGTTTTTCGAGCGCCGATGCCATACCCTCGGAGTCTCGCGTCAGTAGTGCACCAGACGAGTCTGCAAGATATTCACGTTGACGACTAATCGCCAGTTGCGTGATCGTCGCCAAGATTGGCGCCAAGATAATTACCACAAGTCCCACTATGTAAACCGCAGGGTGAACGTTCCTGTTGTCATTATTGCCTCCGAAAAACATCATCCTCAACGCGACGTCTGCCAATAGACCGATGGCGCTGACCATACCAAATGCAATCATACTCACGCGGATGTCATAGTTACGGACATGGCTCATCTCATGCGCCATCACTGCCTCAAGCTCACGCTTATCCATGATTTGGAGTAGTCCAGTTGTCGCCCCGACGATTGCGTGCTTCGGATCACGTCCGGTTGCAAATGCATTTGGTGCTGGATCATCGATTAGGTAGACTTTTGGCATTGGCATGCCAGACGCGATGGATAGGTTCTCGACTACGCGCCATAACTCTGGCGCATGTTCCTTCTGAATCTCTTTCGCACCTGTCATCGACATAGCAAGCTTGCTGGCCACAAAATATTGAATCAATGCATATACTATCGCCACAACAAGGACGATAGGCCCAAGTGAATAGTCGTTATTTATGATGCCGATCGCCCAGCCAATAAGCCCAATGATAATCACAAATACGGTCATAATAAAAACAGTATTTCGTTTATTCTTACTAATAGCACTATACATATGACTAGTATACCAAAAAAAACCACCTCCTGATAGCCAAGAGGTGGTTCTTTGGTAACTTATGTACCGCTTCTAGAAACTTACTTCTACGGGGTTCTCAACGCTAGCTCGATCTTCGACTTCGAAGAATTCCTTAGACTCGAAGTTAAACATACCAGCCACCAGGTTAACTGGGAAGGTCTGAATCTTAGTGTTGAGGTCACGAACGCCACCGTTATAGAAACGGCGCGACGCTTGAATCTTGTCCTCGGTGTCGACTAGCTCTTGCTGCAGCTGCAGAAAGTTCTGATTTGCCTTTAGGTCTGGATAAGCCTCGGCGACTGCAAATAGGCTTTTCAACGCGCCTTCCAGCATGTTTTCGCCATCGGCCGCCTCTTGAACAGTCTTAGCATCCATGATTGCTGAACGGGCTTTTGTTACCTCCTCAAACACACCCTGCTCATGTGCTGCGTACCCCTTGACCGTGTTGACCAGGTTTGGGATTAAGTCGGTGCGTCGCTTTAGCTGAACAGTGATGTCGCTCCAGGCTTCTTCTACTCGATTCTTTAACGTCACCAGACTGTTGTATGTTCCGATCAAGAAACCGACAACAAGCACCAAGAGAACACCAATAACGATCAAGATGATCATCCATGCTTCCATAACTCATACTCCTTTACTAATTTACTTACACTTCTAGTATATCAGCTGTAGCCGCTAGTACAATATGCGAGTAACAAACATATTCCAAATTTTACGGTTCTCTCGGTCAATTGGTGCGCGGAGCGGGAATCGAACCCGCACG
>CAZHRI010000040.1:0-5063 GCA_964534725.1 uncultured Candidatus Saccharibacteria bacterium | reverse complement strand
TCATCCAGCTGCTCACTTGTGATTCCATCAAATAGCGTCAACTGGACTTCGCTTGCCACCTGGACAACCTTCGCAATTTGATCTGGAAGGCCTTCGCTCGCCTTGACCAGTGCCAGATTGATCTTATTGGCGTCAAACGGCTCCTTGGTGCCATCGCGCTTGACGACATTAATCTGCTGCATTTCTCCCCCTCTTAAAATAATTAGCGGTGCAAGAAAACACACTCGACACCTCCTCCGAGCGACCCCTGTTTTCTTTACTCCCTAGTGTTTGTTTGGTACAACCACAGCATATGTGGTGTCTGAGTTCGACTATAGGCGCTATATATATGGTTTGCAAGGCCTTTTGTGAATATTACAACCAATTTTATAGACCCACCCCATATGGCGCTTGTGGTAAGTTTTGCAACAGGCCCTGTACTACCGCTATTTGTCTTTGTTACGACCAAAAGTTCGACGCATAATACCAAGTGCCCTGCGCTTCTCCTGGCTATATAAATAGAAGGCATACGCACCAGCCAACAGTCCACCAAATAGATCAACAATGAGATCCGACATTGTATCCCGAAGTCCCAGTCCTTGATAGTCACGACCAATCAGCACCACATCGTCCGGCGCAGTCCAGCGCTGCATGTTTGAGCCTCGCAGTGCGTCGGCTACGAATTCAAATATCTCCCACACCACACCCAAGAACACGGCGAATGTTAGTGCAAATAACCCGACGAACACCGGACTAAGATTCATGCTAAAGCGAGAATTTAAGAAGTAAATCAGCAAAAAACCAACCAGCCCTAAAATAACTCCCGACAAGATGTGTAGCATATCATCCCACCACCAAAAGGCGGTGTAAAAATCCGCGACCTCGCCGAGAAATAACCCACAAAAGATAAACACCACACTAGTTGAGGAGATGATGTGCGGAATCCGCACATTTTGACGAGACTCAAGGAAATCAAAGGTGAACGTCAGCCCCAGCGTAAGTAGGGTCACAAACCAAATCTCAGCATCACCGCCACTTGGCCAGCCAAACCCATGTGCCAGACTGTCCGAGATATATCCGATAAGAAAGTATACCAACGCTACAATCAGAAAAAAACGAATAGCGTAGGTGGTGTATTTATCAGGCTTGATTGATTTGAGGTATTTCACCAACTGCTTCATAGCACAATCATAGCACGCACACCTATGACACCATCCTCTATGGCCAAAATCATTGGCGACAAAGGATGGCGGAGAGGATGGGATTTGAACCCACGAAACGAGTTGCCCCGCTTACACGCTTTCCAAGCGTGCGCCTTCAACCACTCGGCCACCTCTCCAATGTTGTTAATTATACCATCTATTTGAGACGGTTACGGTTGATAAACCCTTCACACACAACCTATAATAAGGACAATGGATAACACTACTCCGCGTATTCGTCTGCACGGCATCACCAAACGGTTCGGCATCGGTGATGCAGAGCATTATGCGCTTGATGGCGTAGATTTGACAGTTGAAAAGGGTGAATTCATCGCCATCATGGGCCCGAGCGGCTGCGGTAAGACAACGCTACTTAATATTATCGGCCTGCTCGACCAGGCGACTGACGGTGAATATTATCTCGATGATATAGGCGTAGATAACCTCAGCTCCAGGCGCCATGCGCGGATTCGCTCACGACAAATTGGCTTTATTTTTCAAAACTTCAATCTAATACCGCGCCTCAATGTCATTGATAACGTTGCGCTACCGCTCACCTACACCGGTGCACGTAAGACTCGCCGCCTTCAGGAGGCCAGTCGCGTACTCAAAACCTTTCACTTGGGCGAGCGCGAATACTATATGCCGCATCAGCTCTCTGGCGGCCAGACCCAGCGCGTTGCAATTGCGCGTGCGCTGGTCAATAAGCCATCCATTATCTTAGCCGATGAGCCGACAGGCAACCTCGACTCAAAGACGAGCCACATCATCATGGAGGAGCTGGCCGACATTCACCGCCGAGGCAACACCATCATCATGGTAACCCATAACCCCGACCTTACGTCGTATGCTAGTCGCGTGATTACGATGCTTGATGGCAAAATCGATACCGATTCACGAAAAGCCAAGACTGAACTCTTTAAAAAGCGCCTTGACATCAACACGCGACGAAAAGAAAAAGTAACACCTGATGCGTCAGAAAAGAAAATTGTCAAGGTTCCGAAAAAGACGAAAAAGAAGTCAAGAAAGAGGCGCGCCTCATGAGACTACTCCTGCTCAACCACCTCGCAAATGCCATCGAAGCCCTACGCGCCAATCGACTTCGCACCATTCTTACCATTACCGGAGTGACAATCGGTATTATGAGTATTAGTGCTGTGCTATCTCTTGCAGTGGGAGCGTCGCAATTTCTCGCCAGCCAAGTAGCTACGACAGACGATTCCATTGCGCTTGTTCGCTCGAGTTCCGCCACGACAGCTGACTCCCTTCTTGTTGACTCCCAGGCGCTCCATGTCACTTCAACCCTCACAGAAAAAGATGCAGCTGACTTAAGCCAGATTCCTGACGCAACTGTAGCCCCAATGGCAATACTTCACACAGGCCTCACTACTAAAGATGGCTCGGTTGACGGAAAGCGCGCCACTATCATCGGCAGCAATGCCAACCTCATCGATGTCTCTAGTCTAGAGCTTTTCGAAGGGCAATTCTTGACTGAAAATAATGGCACCAACGGCATCATAATGGGCCACCAGCTTGCTATTGACCTATTTGGCACCGAATACGCCCTTGGCAATGTAGCAACCATTCGCGGCGAGAGCTTCACCGTCACTGGCGTACTTAAAGCCACAAATCAGCCCATCAACTACCATGGTGTTGATTTCGACCGCGCCGCCATTATTCAGTTGTCGGCTATCAAGGCATTTACACAAAAAGTTGCGCAAATCCAACAAATCATCGTCGCCGCGGCCGAAGGCCAGTCCATTGACCCGATTGCCGAGCAGGCTGATGCTATCCTTAGTAACAACCATCTGGGTGAAAAGGATTACGCCATTCTTACGGGCAGCGCAATCACCACGCCAAGCAGCAAGCTGTTCTCTAGTATTGTTGCGACAGTCGCCATTATTGCTGGCATATCGCTGCTCGTAGGCGGTATTGGAATTATGAATATTATGCTGGTCAACGTCGCAGAGCGTCGTCGCGAGGTTGGTATCCGCAAAGCTATTGGTGCCACCGACAGTCACATCATCAACCAGTTTCTTATCGAGTCGGCCATTATCGGCTTTCTCGGTGGCATCTTTGGGTATATCCTGGGCCTTGCGGTCGCGTTCGGCCTTGGTCTCTACCTGCCATTTACCCCAGCCCTTCAATGGGAAATCGCCCTACTTAGTATCGGGATGGCGCTCATTACCGGGGTGCTGTTCGGTGTCTACCCTGCCATTCGCGCGGCAAAAAAAGACCCCATCGAGTCACTCTACTAAAGAAGAAGCCTCTTACGAGAGAGACTTCTTAAACGTTTCGATCATCGCCACGGGTGTCGGATCGACGTTGTTGAGAATTGCACCATAAATACTGGTCATATCAGCCAGTGCCAGCGCCCATAAGAACTGACGCATGAGCGAATCACCGACTAGCTGTAACGGCACCGCTTTTGGTCGCATGCCACTAAGCATGCGGTCCGATAGCTCCATCCGCTCGGCAATGCGTGGTCGCTCAAAAGTGCTGCGAAGGTCAAAGACTGCATACGGCTTTTCGACCGGATGCGATGTCCAGCCCATAAATTCATTGTGATTAAATTCTGGATACTGATTCCAAAATGCAACATTTTTCGCAGTTTCATTCCAGCTAATTTTCCACTTGTAGGCAATTGGCGCAGTCAGCTGGCCGGCATAAAACACAGCAGTCTTACCGACGGTTTGCTCAGCGAGCTGCTTGGCATAGTTGTGCTCGGTCGGCACATCCGCAGCCCACTCGCTCAACTTCTCGCCTATCCACTCTGAACTGTCGCCAATCTCGTTAAACAAACGATCGTCAGTCAGCTGAAATTGCTGGAGTAATTTTAAGAGCACTCGTAGGTGATAAACCGTTGACATGCGTGGTTGCGCCCCTGCAGGTACCGCTGCATGTACGACCTCGTCACTTGCCGCTTGCTCTAGCAGTCTTCCACCTGTCGCCATAGCTGCAATCACACAATTTTTCTGACGAGCCTGCGCATAACATTCGAGAGTCTCTTCGGTATTGCCCGAGTGACTAATCGCGATCACCAGTGTCGACTCGTTGACATAGCTCGGCAAGTCATACCCCTTTACCACCTCAATCGGCACGCTCATCTCTTTGCCAAGCAGCACCTTGACCATATCGGCAGCTAGTGCCGATCCGCCCATACCAGCCATGACGACATTTTGTATACTTCGTCCGTCAAATTTGCCCACAATTTCCGGCTCAAACCTCGCCTGCTCAGTCACCGCCTGGACAGCCGCTAACGCCCCTGACGGGTCGCGTTGATTTATCACATTTACATCATCTAGCATGCTTGCACTCCCTTGCTTATTCATGCTACAGTATAGCATAAGAAGTTTTGTAAAATCATAACAAGGGGTGGGCATGGATACTTCAGTAGACAACCAAAATCAGACTATCAGCGACGACCAAGAACTCGCAAAAGCCTTGGCGGGTGTGACGCAAGAGGCAAATGACCTTAATTTCGAAGAGACCGGCCCTGCATCAGCTCCTGCGCCTGCATTTGGCGGCCAGCCAGCTATGGGACCTGGCGCCACCTCAGTAGATCCAGTGCAGGCCCCAGTTATTGATGCGCCAATGACCAGCCACACACAGGCGTCCTCTGCAGCCAATACTCCCGTGAGTGTCGACCCTGCCCTCGCAAGTGTCAAAGAAGCAGCCCTGACCGAGCTTCGCCCACTCATCGACAAGCTCGATGTTGAACCTGAAGAAAAATTCAACACCTACTTGCTGCTGATTCGTTCGACCGATGATAAAGACCTCATCGCTCCGGCTCACGAGGCGGCTAAAAGCATAACCGACGAGGCTAAAAAAGCTCAGGCACTACTCGACATCATCAAAGAGATCGATTTTCTCTCAAATCCA
>CAZHRI010000039.1:0-5481 GCA_964534725.1 uncultured Candidatus Saccharibacteria bacterium | reverse complement strand
TAACGATATGGTACAAGTAACACGTAAAGATCAGAAGGAAGCGAACGAGAACATTATTCGTCGCTTCAACCGCAAGGTTCTTCAGAGCGGAGTCCTCGCGG
The DNA here is from genome assembly GCA_964534725.1 of uncultured Candidatus Saccharibacteria bacterium. Classification (GTDB taxonomy): domain Bacteria; phylum Patescibacteriota; class Saccharimonadia; order Saccharimonadales; family Saccharimonadaceae; genus Nanosynbacter. Next base: position 5,380 of record CAZHRI010000039.1, on the reverse strand, counting down.
AAGCAAAGTCGGTGATGCGATTTGCTAAGCCTCTCAGCAAGGTTGAACGACGCAAGAAGGCGATTATTCGTCGCGAGCGTCGTGCTGACAAGACAGCAAAAATGCGCCTCGGGGTGCGTTAATGCCGGCGCTAAAGCAGCGCATCTCCCAAGAAGTGAAAGCCGCCTTTTTAGGCGGCGATCGTTTTAGGGGGGATGTGCTTCGAAGTCTTCAAGCAGCGATCCTTAACGAAGAGGTTGCACTTGGTAAGCGAGACGAAGGCCTGAGCGACCCAGAGGTAGAAAAAGTAGTGGCGCGTGAAGCCAAGAAACGCCTTGAAAGCGCAGAGCTCTATCGAGCTAATGACCGCAATGATCTGGCGGAGCCAGAGGAGCAAGAACTTGCAGTGTTGCAAGAATACCTCCCCGAACAAATGAGTGAGGATGAGGTGCGGCAACTGGTTGCTGGCGTGATTGCTGATATGGGTGATGTCTCAATGCAGCAGATGGGCCAGGTGATTGGAGCGGTCAAGTCAAAAGCCGGAAATGCAGCTGACGGCGCTTTAGTAGCGCGCGTAGTAAAAGAAACACTGTCACAATAAAGGAGAGCGAAAGATGATTATATTTTTTGGGCCAGCAGGCGCAGGCAAGAGCGTGCAGGGACAGCTTTTGGCGGCTCGTTATGGCTGGCGGTGGCTGAGTGCAGGACAACTGTTGCGGGACACGCGCGACCCGGAAGTTATGCAGTGCTTGCAAGAAGGCCGGCTGGTACCGGTTGAAACAATTAGCCGAGTGATGAACAGGGCGCTCGAAAGCGCCGGCGACATTGATCGCGTCATATTGGATGGATTCCCAAGGGAGCTTGCTCAGGCGGAATGGCTGCTTGGGTCTCGAGATCAGCATGACAGGACAATTGACCTTGTTGTCGTTCTTGAGGTGCCGCGTCAAGAAATCATGCAGCGCCTTCAGGTGCGGGGTCGAGCAGATGACACCCCCGAGGCTATTGATGTGCGACTAGGTATTTACCGCAAAGAAATGTATCCAATTCTTGATCTATTTAATGATCAAGGAATTCCAATTGTTCACATTAATGGCGTCGGAACGGTCGGGCAGGTGCATGATGCTATCGTGGCCGAGCTAACCGATCGCGGTATTGCGAAGGGCGTCGTCTGATGCTTATTACCGGTGAAAAGACCCCTGATCAACTGCGCGCCATGCGTGAGTGCGGCAAGATGCTGGCAACTATTTATGATGAGCTACGGACGGTTGTCCAGGCTGGAATGAGTGAAATTGAGGCCGACGCATGGGTGGCAAAGCGAATCACAGAGCTCGGCGCTGAGGCGACCTATACAACCGATGAGGTAAAGTTTCCAGGTGTAATCTGCATTTCAGTGAATGACGAACTCGTCCACTCTCCACCAACAACATATGTGTTCGAAAAGGGTGATGTGGTGAGTTTTGACCTCGTTATTTCTTATCGCGGCATGAAGACAGATAGTGCATTTACGATGGTGATTGATGAGCCTCCTACTGGGGCAAAAAAGCACCTTATTAGCACTACTGAACAAAGTTTGTATGCAGGCATTGATGCAATATCGGGTGCCGGAACGCGAGTCGGTGACATCTCTGCTGCCATAGAGACGGTGTTGACGCGAGGTAAACTTGGAGTTATCCGCAACCTTGTTGGTCATGGGGTGGGGCATCAGATGCACATGGCGCCCGAGATTCCGAATTTTGGGCTCAAGGGTACTGGCCCGGTGCTTAATCCGGGCGACACTATCGCTATCGAGCCTATGGCGTCTCTGGGTGGCGAGGCGATTATTACCGACACTGATGAATGGACCATCTCGATGAAAGATGGCTCTCTTGGCGCACACTTTGAGCATACAGTGCTTATCACCGATGATGGTGCAGAAATATTGACGCAACTTTAATACAGCCTCAAGCATGTCAATATATTGACATCACGCTATATATAGCGTGTATTTTTGCGTGAAAGTTTGCGATATGCTGCTAGGGGTGATTCGCTAGCTTGCAAAGAGGCAACCATAACCTGTATAATGCCAGTATGCAAGAACAATCTCGGTACGCAGTAGGTATTGATATCGGTACGACAAGAGTCAGATGCGTTGTTGGTCACGTTGACGCGACGACGGGAGTGCCAAAAATTATTGGGGTCGGTCAGGCACCAAATAGCGGTATGCGTAAGGGTACTGTATCGCACCTGAACGGGCCCGCTGCAGCTATAGACGCGGCGCTGGGCGAAGCGGAGCGCATGAGTGGACATCAGGTGAGTCAAGCGACTGTGAGCGTCAACGGGTCGCACATCGTCAGCACAAAGTCTGACGGCATGGTGGCGGTGGGCACTCAGGACCACGAGGTGACGGTAGACGATATCGTTCGTCTTGAGGACGTGGCTACGACCGGTAAGGTGCCAGCAAACCGAGAGATTCTCGAAATTGTACCTCACGCGTATAGGCTTGATGGACAAGATAACATCAAGGATCCGGTAGGTATGACGGGAACTCGCCTGGAGATTCACGCAAATATCATATCAGGCCTTGTACCGCATATTGCGAATATTCAAAAAGTGATCGAGATGGCAAAAGTCGAAGCAAAAGGCGTAGTTCCGTCGGTTTTGGCAAGCGCGCAGGCAGTTTTGAGTGAAGCGCAGCTGGAAAACGGCGTAGCGGTCATCGATCTTGGCGGTGCGACAACCGGCGTGGCGGTGTATGAGGAGGGCGATTTACAGTATGTTGGTGTGGTACCTGTGGGGGGCAATAATGTAACGAACGATCTCGCGATTGGCCTAAAGGTTGATCCGGAAATTGCCGAAAAGGTAAAACTTGAACACGCCCGTCTTGATAAAGACGGAGCGAGTGATACGGTTGAGATTAAGCATGACAAGCAGACGTTGTCATTTGAGCGTGCAGATGTCGATGAGATTGTTGAAGCGCGCCTCGAGGAGATATTCGAAGCAGTAGCTAAAGAATTGAAGCGAGCAGGGCGTGCGGGTAAGTTGCCGAGTGGCGCGGTGCTTGTCGGTGGCGGGGCAAATATTCGCGGAATCGTTGAGTTTGCCAAAGCGCAGCTGTCGGTCGCGGCTCGCATAGGAAAGCCAGTTGGCTATGCCGGCGTGAGTGAGCAGGCAGACGGTCCAGAATTCGCGACGGCAATTGGGCTGATGCTCATGGATGAAGCCGGTGCAGGACCGCAGCAGACTCGAGAGAGTCGTGGCACCAAGCCGGATACTGTGGTGAAAAAGGCCAGCAGTCTTCTGTCTGGGATATTGTCAAAGTTCCGCTAGAGAGAGACTAGTGTTAAATTGCCGATAAATGATATACTGAGAAAGAATAAGTTGAGGGAGTAGAGATGCCTGAAGTGAAACCAAGTGAAGTTCAAACATTTGCCAGCATTAAAGTGATAGGTGTTGGTGGCGCAGGTGGTTCTGCAATCAATCGCATGAAAGACGCGGGCCTCAGCGGTGTGCAATTTATTGCAATGAATACTGATGCTCAGGCGCTGCACAACTCAAAGGCCGACGTGAAAATTCACCTCGGTCATAGTACAACAAATGGTCTAGGTGCTGGGGCCGATCCAACGGTTGGTGAAGCTGCTGCAAGTGAGTCTCGTGAAGAGATTCGTCAAGCCATCGAGGGCTCCGATATGGTGTTTGTCACTATTGGTGCTGGTGGTGGTACTGGTTCGGGCGCAGGACATGTTGTTGCGGAGGTTGCGAAAGAACTTGGCATCCTCGTGGTTGGCGTTGCGACTCGCCCGTTCAGTTTTGAAGGCGAAAAGCGACGCATCAATGCCGAGTGGGCGATAACTCATCTTGGCCGTCAGGTTGATACGTTGATTACTATTCCAAATGATCGTCTACTTCAGACAATCGATCGTCGAACGCCACTTCTTGAGACCTTTAAGATCGCGGATGACGTGTTGCGCCAGGGAGTGCAAGGTATCTCTGAGCTTATTACTGAGCATGGGCTAATTAACCTCGACTTCGCTGACGTGAAGGCAATTATGAGCAATGCTGGCAGTGCATTAATGGGCATTGGTCGGGCAAATGGTGAAAGCCGTGCGGTTCAAGCAGCTCAGCAGGCAATCGAAAGCCCGCTCATTGAGGTGTCGATTGACGGCGCGAAGGGCGTATTGTTCAACGTGACTGGTGGATACGACATGTCGATGGCGGAGATTCAAGAGGCGGCTGAGATTATTACCAGTGCAGTGTCACCAGACGCAAACATTATCTTCGGTGCAACTCTTAAGCCTGAGATGGAAGACGAACTAGTTATCACCGTTATTGCAACTGGATTTGACAGTGAGGAGTTTCACCGTCAGGAAGTCAGCCTTAACGGCGATCAGCCGGTAGCTTCAGATAAGCCAAGTCAATCTGAGGTTGACGAGGAGATGGTAAAAACTATCGACCTCGAACTCAACGACAACGACGCCGCTGAGACGTTTGCTTCAGAGGATGAGACGAATATGTGGAACAGCGCTACCGAAGAAGATGAAGAAGACGATACGCCCGCGTTTCTGCGAAAGCGAAAGAAGAAAAAGGAGTAGATTGTGTCACAACTGAACATTGGTGATAGTCGGGTTATTGAGTCCCGTGAGGTTAGTGACGGCGTGGCAATTCGTCGCCGCCGCGAAGCTCCAGATGGCCGTCGATTTACGACATATGAACGCATCGAAAAGCCCAATCTCGCGGTTATCAAGAAAAATGGCAAGAGAGAGCTGTTTGATCGATCAAAGCTGCTCTCTGCTGTTAATCAGTCAGTAGGTAAGTTCTTTAAGTCCGAGGAGGAAGTCGATGATATCGTGAGTGGCGTCGAAGATGCGCTATATGCGCTCGGCGAGTCAGACGTTTCATCAAAGCAGATCGGTGATCACGTACTGGATGAGCTTGCAGTGCGAAACGAGGTGGCATATGTTCGATTCGCGAGTGTGTATTTTGACTTTACAACACTCGATGAGTTCGAAGAAATTCTTGCACAGCGCAGACAGAAAATCGATATGCGAGCGGAGGTATAACGAATGCGTGTCGTGGTGGTGTACCGATATGAGAGCGATCATGCACGTGAGGTTCTCGACTATTTGCGTGATTTTTCGAGACAAACAGGTCATCAGATAGAGGAGGTCGACCCCGATACTCCAGCAGGGGCCCACTTTTGCAGAACCTACGACATCGTCGAATACCCAACCATGTTAGCGCTTGACGCCGACAGTCGAATGCACAATATGTGGCGCGGCCGACCATTACCGACTATAAGTGAGGTCAGTTTTTATGTTTAATCAGGTGAAATCATTCTTTAACCACAAAGACAAAAAGCTAAGAGATAATCGCTGGATATTCACCAGTATGCTTGTCGGATCTATATTGAGCTTGCTTGCGTCAT